>JADYXV010000288.1 GCA_020853995.1 Novosphingobium sp. | reverse complement strand
CTGCGTGGCCAGACCGGCGAAGTGCTCGTGCGCGGGCAGGGGGTCATGCTGGGATACCTTGATGATCCGGCGGCCACAGCAGAAGCCATCGACGCCCAAGGTTGGCTCCACACCGGTGATATCGGCACGATGGATGAACGCGGTTATCTGCGCATCACGGATCGCAAGAAGGACTTGTACATCTCGGGCGGGTTCAATGTTTACCCCGCTGAAGTGGAAAAGCTGCTGGCTGAGCATCCCGCCATCGGCATGGTTGCGGTGGTTGGCGTGGCCGATGAACGGTTGGGCGAAGTGGGCCGCGCTTTTGTGGTGGTGCGCGCCGGTGCGTCGGTTGCCGAGGCCGATTTGATCGCCTGGTCGCGTGAAAACATGGCGAATTACAAAGTGCCCCGCCAGTTCGTTTTCGTTGACGATTTGCCACGCAACGCAGCGGGCAAAGTCCTTAAAACAGAACTGCGCGCGGCGTAAAACAACACAGGGATAAGAGGATGACCGCACGTTTCGAAGGCAAAGTTGCCCTGATCACCGGCGCAGCTTCAGGCATTGGCCGGGCGGCAGCCATCCGTTTTGCACAAGAAGGCGCACGCGTATTCTGCGCCGACCTCAATTTTGCAGGCGCGCATAACGTCGCTACGGAAATTGGCGGGAACGCATCGGCGGTGCATGTGGACGTTGCCGATTATGCCAGTAATCAGGCCATGGTTGCGCATGTCATGGAACATGCGGGGCAACTTGATATCGCGTTCCTTAACGCCGGTTTTTATGGCGCGGCCGAAGGACTGGGTACGGTTGACGAGGCGTTCTTTGACCGCGTCGTCGCGATCAATCTGAAGGGCACCTTCAACGGCATCAAGGCGGTTGAGCCGGTCATCGCGCAAGGCGGTGCTGTGGTTGTCACAGCATCTGCCGCAGGCGTGATCGGTCATCCGGCAAACCCGGCCTACAGCGCGGCCAAACACGGCATTGTCGGGCTGGTCAAATCATGCGTTGATGCCTTTGCCGCACGCGGCGCGCGGATCAACGCTTTGTGCCCCGGTGGCGTCGAAACGCCGCTCATCGGCGCCGCAGATGTGCCGATGATCGACCCGCAGGATTTGCCGCGCGTCGCTTTGCGCGGGATGGGCAGTGCGCAGCATGTGGCCGAAGTTGCACTGTGGCTCGCAAGTCCGGCAGCGGGATTTATCACCGGACAGGCGCAGTTGCTGGACGCGGCGCTGCTCTCAACATTTGCACCGGTGATGTTGCCTGTTGGCCCTTAGGACAGACAGCGAAGTTTCACCCTTGGCCCAAGCCGCTTCAACCGCCTATGCTTGGGCCATGGGCGATGTCATTGATCCTCAGTTTTCCGGCCTGTTGGCGCGGCTCTATGCCGGGATACAGGAAGAGCAACCATGGCGTGGCTTTCTTGAGGCGCTGGCACGGTGGATGGATTCCACATATGCCACGCTGATCATCACCGCGCCGGGCAAGGGAACGCCCGCCACATTCCTGACGCCGGGAAGCAATCCCGATTTTGATGCCAATTACATGCAAAGCCTGTTTGCAGGCGATCCGTTTCAGGGTCTGGCTGACGGCACTGTCATTTCCTATGCCGAGTTCATGGCGGGCCTGCCTGCAGACGCCTTTCCGGAATACCGGCGGGTCATGGCCGAAAGCGGATTTGATCAGGTGCTGGGATTGGACCTGCAATTCGGGCGGCAAAGTTCGGGTGGCCAGCGCGTTGATGATGGCCGCTATGAAGCGCGCTTTCGCCTCAGTCGTCATAACTCGCTTCCCAACTTCACGCCTGATGACCGCGCGCGGTTGCAGGCGTTGGCCGATCACCTCAGAATAGCTGTACGGTTATATGAAAAGCTGCAGTTTGCCGGTGCAGAACACGGCGTCTTTCATGCAACGGCGCAGGGTTTGGGGCTGGCGCTTGTCGTTCTGGATCGCAATCGCCGGATTGTCAGCACGAATGCACTGGCCGACAGCCTGATGGACGAGGCTGTGGGGCTGTTGCGCAGGGGTGATGAGCTGCTCTTTGCCGATCCTGCGCACCAGCGCACCGTTACCGATCTGCTGGCTGGTACGAACGCATCCGGTCTTACGCGCTTTCGCATAGAGCGAGCAGGTCAGAGCGATCTTGTCGTTACGGCGCGGCCCTTGAATGTCAGCGCTATCCACGCTGGAGCGGGCGCGCTGGCGCTGTTCATCGCACGCCCCGGCCCTGATAAACGCGCCGACCCGCAAACCCTGCGCGATTTGTTGGGCCTGACCATGGCCGAAGCCCGTCTGGCTGCATCGCTGGCCGAAGGGCTAAGCCTTGTGCAGGCGGCCCAGCGCTTGGGCATCGCGCACAACACCGCCAAAGCGCAGCTCAGTTCGGTATTCGCAAAAACCGGCGTCCACCGCCAAGCCCAGTTGATTGCTCTTCTGGGCTCTTTAGGCGTTTAGATCACATTCCCGGCGAACCCGGAAAGCCCATGTAATAGGTGCCTACCGTCATTCCGCCATCGACCACGATTTCGGCACCGTGGATATAGGACGCGTCATCGCTTGCCAGAAACGCGCTGGCGGCGGCGATCTCTTCCGGGCCGCCAATGCGCTGCAGCGGCACGTTGCTGTAAGATTTGTTCAGTTCCTCGCGCGAGCTGTCGTTGTGATTGGACATGATCGTATCAACCCCGCCGGGGTGGACAGAATTGACGCGCACACCTTTATGGCCAAGTTCCATCGCGGCCACTTTCGTCAAGCCGCGCACACCCCACTTTGATGAGGCATAAGCCACAAGACCATTCGCGCCCTTCATCCCGTCAACGGATGAGACATTGATGATAGACCCGCGTCCACGCGCGATCATGCCCGGTGCTACCGCTTTGATCCCCAGCAGTTCACCCACCAGATTGACGCCCAAAACGCGCTCGAAATCGGCCTTGGTCGTTTCCAGAATACTTTTGAACATCAAGATGCCGGCGTTGTTCACCAATGCATCAACGGGCCCGAGTGTGGCTTCAGCTTCGGTGACGACGTCGGCCCAGTTTTCTTCATTGGTCACATCCAGCTTTAAGAACCGTGCGCTTTCACCCAGTTCTGCTGCAAGGGCCGCGCCTGCATCGTCCAGCACGTCGGCGATCACAACCTTTGCGCCCTGTTCAACGAAAAGGCGGCAGGTGGCAGCGCCCATGCCGCGCGCGCCACCTGTGATAATCGCGACTTTTCCGGAAAGCCTGCCCATCAGAAATTCTCCCGTTGCGCGCTTTGGCGCTTGTCATTGTAAAGCGGGGGGCATCCGTTGCCCCGCAAATTCAGGCAACCTTTTGGCCCGGTCGCTTGTCGAGGGTTACGTGCAGGCCATTAACGCGGCCTTGGATTTCGGGGGCTTTGTTGCGCGGGTTATAGAACTGGCGATACCACAGGCGCACTTTGGCATAAGGGCCATCGTTGGGGATCGCCAGCGGGTTGATGCATTCGCGCTTGTTGGCCCAAATCTCGACATCTTGCGCAAAGGCCAGACGGCTGCCTTCCTGATAGGCCAGCGCCATTGCGCGGTCTTCGTCAGTGGTCTCGCGGCTGCCGTCGTGCACCTTCACCATCAGCGCGTGCCAACTGCGGGTGACGCCATCTTCAACCGGAGTGTTGGCGATCATGATGAAGCTGTCGAACGCGCCCGCCATGGCCGATTGCAGGAAGCCGGGGCCTTCGTACCAGGTATCCAGCACGAGGAAATCTTCGGGGTTTGCCGTCAGCGTGCGGTGCCCTGCGCTGTAATACTGATGCAAGTGCGGGCCGATGAACTCGTTGGCAAAATACTGCCAATCAGTGGCCCCGTGGATCGGGATAAAGTGGCCAAAATCGGCCATGTTGTCGACAATTTCGATGCCGTGGCTGTTGAGATCGCCCATGTAGTCGATCTTCCATTCCACCCAGCCCGGCTGGCCATAGTGCCCGCCGAAATCCGGCAGTTCCACATCAGGTTCAAGTCCTTCGGGATCATGCCATACCCACAGGATGCCGGCCCGTTCGATCACCGGATAAGTGCGCAACTTGGCCGCTTTTGGAATGAAGTCGGAATAGGGAATGTGATTGCATGCGCCATCAGGACCATAGCGCCAGCCATGGAACGGGCAGCGGATCGCTTCACCTTCGACATGTTCACCATCGCGGACAATATACGATGTGGTGTTCTTGGCCAGATGAGCGCCCATGTGCGGGCAATAGGCATCCACCACATAAGCGGTGCCGCTTTCACCGCGATAGAGCACCAGATCCCTGCCAAAATAGCGAATGGGTGCGGGCGTGCGGCTGGCATCGCTTGCCGGACCGATCATGAACCAGCCTCGTGCAAAGTCGAATTCGCCCAGGCCATAATCTTTGGAAGTCGCCATCAGGGTGTTCCTTCTCTTGAAATTTCCGCTTCTGGCCGGGGACGGCACGGCGCAATTGGAGGTAGTTTAGCGAGTTTGGTGAAGATTTGCGAAGTATCTTGTATTGCACATCTATTGTGCAAGAATGCACGATGGCACAAGGATATCAAGGACCGGTCATGCTTTGGAGCGATCTTGAGGTGTTTCTGGCTGCTGTCCGCACCGGATCATACACCGCCGCAGGCCGCCAGCTGGATGTAAACCGGACCACGGTTGGCCGCCGGGTTGATGCGTTGGAGCGCGCGCTTGGCACGCCGTTGTTTGAACAGACCCCGCTTGGCTATGCACCGACACCGGCGGGCGCGCGCCTTCTGGCAGCAGCCGAGGCGATGGAGCGCGAAGTTGCGGCGATGCTTGCCGACATCGGCGGCATCGGCTTGCGCTCTGCGCCGATCCGCATTGCCGGAAGCGGGGGCATCGCTTGCGAATTCTTGCCCGAACTGGCCGCGTTCCGACAAGCCCATCCCGATGTGCCGATTGAACTTTTGGGCGAACTGGATCCGCTGGATGCGGTGACCCAGCGCCGCGCGGATCTTGGGATTGTGCTTGTCCGCGCTTTGCCCCTGCGGCTGACAGGCGTGCAAGTGGCCACGCTGCGTCAATCGCCCTATGGTATTGCAGATAGCTTGCCGCAGTTGGGTTGGGGTTATGAATTCAATGCGGCTTTGCCCGGCGGTCCGTGGAATTCAAACCCCGCAGGAGAGGTGGCACAAGCTGCAGGGTTTACGACCTTCAACAGCTGGCCGCAACTGAAGCAAGCAGTGCTATCGGGTATTGGCAAGGCCAGCCTGTGGTGCTTTGCCGCAGATGCTGAACCGGCACTTTTGCGCCTTGCACCGCCCGATCCGCGCCAGGATTGTCCGTTGTGGCTGGTTCACCGTGCCAAAGCACCGCCAGGGCCGGGGCTGTCACAGCTTATCGCGTTTCTGGAAAAGCGCATTGCGGCGCGGTGCAATCAGGAATCATGATGCAAAAGCGATTTTTGTTTGCAAAGCGTCATTATTGATGACAGTTTACCGAAAATTGCGGATATTTAAGCGTCATCCTCTACGCATGGTAAAGCGCAATGCCGGAGAGATCTTACCGTTATGGCAACCCGACCACTTGCACCGGTGTTTGACCGCGAAACCCTGCTTGCTGCCGCGCGTGATCGTACCGGTTTATCAGACTTTGGTGATACGTGGTTCTTTGAGCCGATGGACCAGTACATTGCTGCAGCCAATGCCGAGGGCAAGCTGACGCCTGCCGGATTTGGCGGGCAGACAGAGTCGATCCTCAAGGGCCTCGCCAGTCGTTTGCGCATGGTTGACGATATAAAGCGGCACCCTGAAATCCTTGACGAGACGGTCGAGGTTGCCGCCATTATTCTGGGTCTTCCGCGCACGGGCAGTACGATCTTTCACCGGCTGCTGGCATCAGCGCCGGGGATGACCGCGATCAGGTGGTATGAGGCGCAAAACTATGCGCCATTGCCGGGCGATGAACCCGGCAATCCGGTGGCAAGGCGGGCTTATGCCGAGGCGATGATCAAGGGGTGGCTGAACCTTTCGCCCGAACTGGCATCGATCCATCCGCTTGATCCCGATGCGCCGGATGAGGAAATCATCATCCTTGGCCAGTTGTTCATCACCACGATGGTCGAGGCAATGACGTTCATCCCGTCGTTTGCTGCGTGGCTGGATACTTATGATCAGGCGAAGGGTTTTGAGGATCTCAAGACCATCCTGCAATATCTGCAATGGCAGGACCCGGAGCGGCGGGGGCGCAAGTGGGTGCTGAAAAGCCCGTCGCATTTGCCCTACACTGATGCGGTGGCCAATGCCTTTCCCGATGCGGTGCTGGTGATGACGCACCGCGATCCGGTGGAGGTCGTGCCGAGCTATGTCAGCATGGAGGCGGCTCTTTACAAGCTGAACTCGGTGCATTCGGACAGGGACGTGGGCGGGTTCTGGTTTCCAAGACTGGCGGGGTGGATGAAGCGCTTTGAAGAGGCCCGCGCGCGGATTGGCGAGGATCGGTTTATCGACATCGATTACCGCGAAGTGGCGCGCGAACCGTTGAAGCAGGCCGAGCGCGTGTTGGCGCATATCGGCGTGCCGCTGGACGACAAGATCGAGGCCGCGCTCGCCGAGTTCATGGCGGGCAACAAGCGCGAGCAGCGCCCGATGCATGATTATTCGCTCGAACGGTTTGGCCTGAATGAAGATGCGGTGCGTGAGGCATTCGCTTCCTATCGCGCGCGCTTCATCGTTTGATTTTGATCCAGGGAATTTTGGAATGACGGACCTTTCGGGAAAGAGCGTGCTGATCACCGGCGCGGGGCAGGGCATCGGGCAGGGTGTTGCGCTGGCAATGGCGGGGGCAGGCGCCAGCGTGGCGGTGACCGGGCGCACGCTTTCAAAAGTGGAAAAGACCGCGCAAATGGTGCGCGAGCGGGGCGGCAAGGCGCTGGCGCTGGCCTGCGATGTGAAGTCTGCTGCCGATCTGGCTGCGACGGTTACGGCGACGGTGGCTGAGTTTGGTGGGCTCGATATTCTGGTCAACAATGCGCAGGAAGTGCCGCTGGGCAAGCTTGAGGATGTGACTGACGAGGCATTTATTGCAGGCTTCGAATCCGGGCCGCTGGCGACGCTGCGGCTGATGAAGCTGGTGCGTCCGCATCTGGTGGCGCGGGGCGGGGGTACGATCTTCAACTTCTGTTCTTCGGCCGGCATCCGTTGGGACATGACCGGCTATGGCGCTTATGCTGCGGTGAAGCAGGGCATCCGTTCGCTGACCCGTGCGGCGGCGGCGGAATGGGGCGGCGATGCCATTCGCGTGCTGACCATTGCGCCGCATGCGGAATCGCCGGGGCTTAAGTGGTGGATCGAGAACAATCCGGAGGAAGCGCAGGCGTTTTTCCGCACGATCCCGCTGGGCCGCGTCGGATCGCTGGAAGGTGATATCGGGCGGGCGCTGGTGGCGCTGGCGGGGCAGTATCTGGCCTATCTGACCGGCGCGACGATCCCGCTGGACGGCGGGCAGGCCAACTTCGACTGAGTAGGCAAGCCCTGATGGAAAAAGTGATCGTTGCGCTTTGGGCGTTTGTTGATGAAACACATGCGCAGTGCGGTGCCCGGTTGCTGCAAAGCCTGCCTCCTGCCTTGGCGCAAGTGGGCGTAAAATCGTTGCGAATCAACGTTCGGGACGAGGCCGTGGCGGCGGGGGCCGGATTGGTGCAGCGTTGGCAGGAACCGCAGCAGGCAGCCATCGTGCAGTTCTGGATGCCATCGGCCAATGCCATGTTCCGGAGCGGGGTGGACGCGGTGCTGGCGGCGCATGGGGCGAAGTTTGCGGCTTGGCTGGTGTGTGAATCCACGGTGATTGCCAATACCGATCATCCGCCGGTGCCGGTTTCCCTTGGGAAACAATCCAACATTGATGGATTTACAAGGACTTGGGGGTTTGCCCAAGCGAGCTTCATATCGTTCCGGCCCGATATGGCGCGTAGCCATGCGATGGCCCATTGGCATTCGCACCACACCCGCGTGGCGATCGAGACGCAATCGAACTTTGAATATGTGCAGAACATCATCGTGCGCCCGCTGACCGACGATGCGCCTGCCTATGACGCCTTTGTGGAAGAGTGCTTTCCGATCGAGGCGCTGGACCAGCCCGAAGTATTCTTTGATGCGGTGAGCCAGTCTGAAAAGTTTGCCGCCAATCTGGCCACGATGATGGACAGTTGTGCAAGGTTTATCGACTTTACGCGGATCGATGTGATCCCGACTTCGCAATACGATTTTTAAGACAAGGATTTTCGCGATGACACAATCGAAGGTCGCTATTGTTACCGGTGCCAGCCGTGGCGCAGGCGCAGGGATTGCCCGTGGCTTTGGCGAGATGGGTTATACCGTTTATGTGACGGGCCGTACGGTGACGCCGGGGGACGCCAAGGGCTGGGACGGCACAGTGCTGCCCGGAACGGTGGCCGAAACCGCACAGCGCGTGACCGACAATGGCGGCAAGGGCATTGCCGTGGTGTGCGATCATGGCGATGATGCTTCCGTGGCGCGCCTGTTTGAACAGGTGATGGCCGAGCAGGGCCGGCTGGACGTGCTGGTGAACAATGCGGCCTATATGCACCACCAGCTTATTGAAAAGATGCCGTTCTGGGAAAAGGAACTGGACGCGCAAAAGATCCTCGATGTGGGTTTGCGCAGTGCATATGTGGCAAGCTGGCATGCGGCGAGGATCATGGTGCCGCAAGGTTCGGGCATTATTGCGATGACATCATCATTCGGCGCGACATGCTATATGCACGGGCCAGCCTATGGCGCGCAGAAGGCCGGACTGGACAAACTGGCGCACGATATGGAGCATGATTTCCGGGGTACGGGGGTTGCTGCGGTATCGCTGTGGCTTGGCCCGCAATTGACCGAGCGGGCGCAAATTGCGGCGCAGACAAACCCCGAGCAATACGAGGGCTTTCTGGCGATGGCCGAGAATCCGGAGTTTTCGGCGCATGTGATCGATGCGATTAATAAGGCATCGAACCGCGACGAACTTTCGGGGCAGACGCTGATTGTGGCCGAGATTGCGAAGGAACTGGGCGTTACCGATCGGGGGCATGAGCGGCCATCGCACCGCGCGATGCTGGGCAATCCGCGCGAAAAGAATCCGGCGGCGGTTTATTGACTGTGGCGGGAGTGTTGGGGCTGATGTTTTAGGCCACCCCTGCTCCCTCCCGAAAACGGGAGGGGGAAGGAAGGGGCTTCTTTCTGTCCAGCATAGCGGGGTAAACCCTCCCCCAGCCCCTCCCTTTCAGGGAGGGGAGCAAGTAAAGGGATTGCTCCCTCAAGGGAGAGGAGCAAAGATGGAAATCAGCCGTGAACTCCCCTCCCTGGAGGGAGGGGCGGGGGTGGGTGTTCGGCGGTCCGTTATTCGCGCAATCCGGTGATCCGAGGTGGATCATGAGGTGATCCGTTTTGACGCCACCCTCTTGCGTGTCGGTTGGTCCCACATACCATTGACTTTCAAGCCGGATCAACCGGCGACTGACGGGAGAAATGGCATGGCAAGTGCAGCGAGCGCCGCTGGCGGTCTTCCCCTTCTTGATGGCGGTGTGCCTTTGCTGGGCCATCTTGCGCAGTTTTTCCGTGATCCGGTGACCGTGCTGAAGCGCGGGTACAAATCAAAGGGCCGGATGTTTGCGATGAATTTCATGGGCCAGCGCATGAATGTGATGCTGGGTCCGGAGCATAACCGGTTCTTCTTTGAAGAGACGGACAAGCTGCTTTCCATCCGTGAATCGATGCCGTTTTTTCTGAAAATGTTTTCGCCCGATTTCTATTCGTTTGCCGAGATGGACGAATATCTGCGGCAGCGCTCGATCATCATGCCGCGCTTCAAGGCGGCTTCGATGAAGCAATATGTGCCGGTGATGGTGGAAGAATCGCTGAATCTGGTGGAGCGGCTGGGCGATAGCGGCGAGTTTGATCTGATCCCCACATTGGGGCCGGTGGTAATGGATATTGCCGCGCACAGCTTTATGGGGCGCGAGTTCCACGAAAAGCTGGGGCACGAGTTTTTCGATCTGTTCCGCGATTTTTCGGGCGGGATGGAATTTGTGCTGCCGCTGTGGCTGCCCACGCCCAAGATGATCAAATCGCAGCGCGCCAAGAAGAAACTGCACACCATTTTGCAATCGTGGATTGAAAAGCGCCGCGCCGCGCCGCTTGATCCGCCCGATTTTTTCCAGACGATGATCAGCACGAAATATCCCGATGGGCGGCCGGTGCCGGACGAGATCATCCGCCATCTGATCCTGCTGCTGGTATGGGCAGGGCATGAGACGACCGCCGGACAGGTAAGCTGGGCGCTGGCCGATTTGTTGCAGAACCCGGCCTATGCCCAGGTGCTGCGTGACGAGATTGCGGCCACTGTGGGCGGCGGCAATGGCAGCAACCTGAGCTGGGAACATGCCATAGCGATGGAGAAGATGGACCTTGCCCTGCGCGAGACCGAGCGGCTGCATCCGGTGGCCTATATGCTTTCGCGCAAGGCCAATGCCGATATTCACCGTGAGGGTTACACCATCAAAAAGGGCGAATTCGTGCTGTTGGCACCTTCTGTCAGCCACCGCATGGAAGAGACGTTCCGCAATCCCGATGCCTATGATCCCGAACGCTTCAACCCGGCCAACCCCGATGCGCAGATTGAAAGCAATTCGCTGATCGGCTTTGGCGGCGGGGTGCACCGCTGTGCGGGCGTGAACTTTGCGCGCATGGAAATGAAGGCGCTGGTGGCCATCCTGTTGCAGAACTTCGACATGGAACTGATGGACGAGGTGAAGCCCGTTTCGGGCGCGACGACATATTGGCCCGCGCAGCCGTGCCGTGTGCGGTATAAACGGCGCAAGGTTGAGGGCCCTGCGGTGGATGGCGCGGCGCTGGCCAAGGCGGCGGGCTGTCCCGCGCATGTTTGAATCCAGGGCGTGAACTTCGGTTCGTCTTGCGTGGCTTGACCCGGGATCCCGCTGTTTCTTTTGCCTCCTTTCAAAGGAGCGGGACCCCGGGTCAAGCCCGGGGTGACGAGATGATCTTGTGAACTTTGGATGCGGTTGATTGGGGCAGGAATTAAACGTTGAGGGATGATCAATGGCCAAAGTGACGTTCGTTCAGCCTGATGGTTCATCGCGCACGGTGGTGAACTTCGAGGGCATGACGCTGATGCAACTGGCGGTCGGCAATCTGGTGGACGGGATCGATGCGCTGTGTGGCGGGATGATGCAGTGTGCAACGTGCCATTGTTATATCGCGCCGGAATGGCTGGACATGACGGGACCGGCGCGGCCTGATGAGCGAGACATGCTAGTCGCGATTGAAGGGGCGGAAATACGGACCAACAGTCGCTTGTCGTGCCAGGTGCAATTGGGTGAGGAACTGGACGGGTTGATCGTGCATGTGCCTGCAGATCAGCCGGGGGTATAGTGGTTCAATTGGCTATAATTTGCGCATATTGTTGACTTGATCCAAAACCGAACGCACCTTGCGTAAAAATGGCTACACTGGTTATCGAATCAGGTGATTGCCAGAACTACGTGAGAGGAACTTTGGCATGACCGGTGGACTCGCGCCCGCGCAGCTTTCGCAAGGCCTGGATTTTAGTGGCAAGACCGTGCTGGTAACCGGCGGCGGGGCGGGCATTGGCCGCGCCATTGCCGAGGCGTTTGCCGGAGCGGGTGCGCAAGTGGTGATCGCCGAGATTGATCCGGCCAATGCCGATGCAGCCGAGCAGGCAATGCCCACCGCGCGGGTGATCCGCTGCGATGTGCGCCAGCGCGGAGTGAGCGCAATGTTGGCTGAGCGGATCATGGCAGAAAGTGGCAAGCTGGATGTGCTGGTCAACAATGTTGGCCATTTTGTCCACGCACGGCCTTTTGCGATGCTGGCTGATGAGGAGGCCGAGGACATCCTCGACACCAATCTGGGGCAATTGCTGCGGATGACGCGGGCGATGATCCCGTTGCTGCGGTCGGCCGGAGCCGGATCGAGCATTATCAACGTGACATCAATCGAGGCGCATCGCGGCATTCCTTATTGCAGCGTTTATGCGGCGGCCAAGTGGGCGGTGACGGGCTTTACCAAAAGCCTTGCGCTGGAACTGGGGCCGGAAGGCATCCGCGTGAACGACATTGCCCCCGAGACGACCGATACGCCGCAACTGGCGCTGGATTATATGATCCCGCCCGCCAACCGCGCGCATGAAGAGCGCTGGATTCCGCTGGGCCGGTTTGGCCAGCCTGCCGATTGCGCGGGCGCGGCGCTTTATCTGGCCAGTCCGCTGGCATCATGGGTGACGGGGACGACGCTGCATGTCGATGGCGGGGCGCTGGCAGCGGCGGGCTGGTATCGCACGCCGCAAGGAGAATGGACCAATGTTCCGCTGATTTCGGGCAACGGGCTGGTCGTGCCGGGAACCGTGGCATGAGCGAGGAGGCGGCGCTGCGGCGCACGGCGGAGGCTTATGCGTTGGGGGCTGACCGGCGCGACAAGGCGTTGTGGCGGCAGGTGCTGGCCGATGATGTGGAGATGGCGGGGCCGGGCTTTGCGATTGCGGGGCTGGAGGGCAACCTTGGTTCGATCGATGCGCTGGGGCAGATGTTCAAGGCCACGCGCCATGTGGTGCATGATCAGACGGTTCTGATTGATGGGGACATGGCGCAAGGTGAAACCCGATCCACCGCCGAACACCGGATGGCGGGGCCTGATGGCGGCGATGTGCTGCTGGTGTGGGCGATCCGCTATCAGGACACGTGGCGGCGCGAGGCGGGCGCATGGAAATTCACGAAGCGGACGCTGATCGTTGACTGGGAAGAGTCGCGCCCGGTGCATGACGTGGGCGGCGGTAATTAAAGGACGATGCGGATGAAAGTGCTTGTTGTTGGCGGGACCGGTGCGTTGGGTGGCCATGCCTCCTTGCATCTGGCGGCGCAGGGCCATGATGTGACGATTACCGGGCGCGGAACGGGTGCGCCTGCGGGCACGCCTTTGACCGGGCTGGATTTCATGCAGGGCGATTATGTGGCGGGCGACTTTACGCCCGAGCGGCTGCGCGGGTTTGACTGGGTGGTGTTTGCTGCCGGAAACGACCCGCGCCACGTGCCGGAGGGCGAGGATTTCGGCGCCTGGCTGCACAAGGCCAATCATGTGGCGCTGCCTTCGTTCTTTGCCGCAGCGCGCGAGGCGGGGGTGAAGCGCGCGGTGCAACTGGGCAGCTTTTATCCGCAGGCAGCACCGGAACTGGTGGCGGGCAATGTCTATATCCAGTCGCGGCTGGCAGCGTGCGAGGGCGCGCGCGCGCAGGGGCGGCCAGGCTTTGACGTGGTGAGCGTGAACGCGCCGTTCATGGTCGGCACCGTTCCGGGGCTGCCTTCGGCGATTTTCGATCCCTATGTGCAGTGGGCCAAGGGGTTGATCCCGATTGTGCACTATGCGCCGACGGGGGGGACGAATTTCATGTCGTTCCGGTCGCTTTCCGAAGCGATTGAGGGCGCGCTGCTGGGGGGGGAACCGGGCAAGGCCTATCTGGTGGGGGACGAGAACCTTTCTTTCCGCGAATATTTCCAGCTGTTTTTCAATGCTGTGGGCAGCGATGTTACGGTGGAGGAGCGCGACGAGGAATTGCCGCTGCTGCCCGATGTGGCGATCCCGCAAGGGCGCGGGAATACCATTGCCTATGAACCCGATGCTGCGGAAACGGCGCTGCTGGGCTATCGTCGGCGCGATGTGGCGGCGGCGGTGGCGGAAATCGCTGCGCAATTCGGTTGAACGGGAGAGATGGACGATGACGCTTAACCCTCAAGTCGAGGCGCTGCTTGGCTTTTTTGCGCAGATGCCGCCGGTGGATTATGCAACGATCACGCCCGAGGCGATGCGGGCGGCCAATGCGCCGATGCAAATGGGACCGCCGCCTGCGGTGGCGCTGGTGCGTGATCTGGTGCTGAATTTGGCGGGGCGCGATATTGCGGCGCGGCTTTATGTGCCTGAAGACGCGGGCGATAATCCGCCGCTGGTGGTGTTCTATCATGGCGGAGGCTGGGTGCTTGGCGATCTGGAATCGCATGATGCCACATCGCGCGCGCTGGCCCGTGCCAGTGGTGCGGCGGTGCTGTCTGTCGGTTACCGGCTGGCGCCGGAAGCTCCGTTTCCCGCGCCGCTGGATGATTGCTATGACGCGCTGGTGTGGGCGGTGGCCCATGCCGGGGAACTGGGCGTTGATGCGACGCGGCTTGCAGTTGCGGGCGATAGCGCAGGCGGCAATCTGGCGGCGGCGGTGGCGATCCGCGCGCGGGATGAGGGCGCGCCGACGCTGGCGCACCAGTTGCTGGTCTATCCGGTGGCCGATGCCGATTTTACGCGCGCGTCATATGTGGAAAATGGCGGGGGGGAATATTTCCTGTCGACCGCGATGATGCAGTGGTTCTGGGCGCATTATGTGGGCGATCATGCCAATGCGCCGACGCTGGCAGCGGTGTTGCGGCATGATGATCTGGACAGATTGCCATCGGCCACGGTGCTGGTGGCGCAATATGATCCGCTGCGCGATGAAGGCCGGGCCTATGCCGAGGCGCTGGCAGCGGCGGGTGTGGCGGTGGATCTGGAAGAAGCGCCGGGCATGATCCACGGCTTTGTTTCGATGTTTGAAGCGGTGCCCGATGCCATGCCGTTTATCGAACGGGCGGGGGCAAAATTGAAGGCTGCGCTTGGTTGAGTGATGGCCGGCCCTCCCGCCATTGGTGTGGCGGGAGGGTAAGGCGATTACACGGCGGTTGCGCCGCCATCGATGACCATCGCGTGCCCGGTGACAAAGCTGGCGGCAGGTGAGCAGAGCCAGACGACGGCTTCTGCGATTTCATCGGCGGTGCCCATGCGGCCCATCGGGGTCATGGAATCGATCATCTTTTTCATATCGGGATTGGCGACCAGAGGCGCGGTCATCGGCGTTTCGATGACGCCGGGGCATACTGCATTCACGCGGATGCCGCCTTGTGCCCAGCGCAGTGCGCCGTGGCGGGCAAGGCCGACGACGCCGTGCTTTGCCGCGACATAGGCGGGCTGTGCGCCGTTGCCGACGATGCCGTTGATCGAGGCGGTGTTGACGATGGCGCCGCCGCCGCGCGCCAGCATCACTTCGGCTTCCTCGCGCATGCAGCGCATGACGCCCGACAGGTTGATGCCGATGTTGCGCTCCCAGATGGCGTCATCGTATTCATCATCGCCCAGACGGTTCAGCCCGGCGTTGTTGAAGGCGCAATCGAGCCCGCCAAAGGTGGACACAGCGGCGGCAACCATCGCCTTTACCTCGTCAGACTTGCTGACATCGCAACGCTGGAAGGCGGCTTTGCCACCGGCGGCTTCGATCATGGCGACGGTTTGCGCGCCACCTTCTTCGTTGACATCGCTGACCAGCACACTGGCGCCGGAGCGGGCGAAGACGAGGGCCGCAGCGCGTCCGATGCCGCCGCTTGCGCCGGTGACCAGCGCCACTTTTCCTTCGAGCCCGTAATTGATGGCCATGGGTCTTTTCCTTTTTGAAAGATCGTTATCAATGAGGCGCGAGATCAGGCGGCTGGAGGTTCGGCCAGCGCAAGCACCGTGATGCTGCCATCTTCGGCTACTTGTTCGGTGATCATCGATGTGACGTGGCTGACCGTTTCGACAATCCACCAGCGGCCATCGCGGCGGGCATAGACATCATCATATTCCACGGCCAAGCGCACGATCTGGCGGGGGCCGGTGAGGATGGTGCGGAAATTGAGCGACCATTTGCCGGCGGCGGAATCTGCGCCGGTCAGCGCGATTTCCCAGTTGGTTGCGTGGTGAAGATCATAAACACCGCCATTGCAGGCCATTTGTTCATAGATGGCGACGAAGGCATCGCGATCGGTAAATTCGGGAAAGTTTTCATATGCGATGCGGATGGGGCCGGTGGCAAAGCAATCGCGCACGTCCTCGACCTGTTTGAGATCGCATGCCCGCAGATAGCGCGCCTTCAGTGCCCGGATCGCTTCCTTGTCTTCAAGCGCGGCAAGGCGTGCAGCAATATCCTCTAACGTGACGGTCATGGCGCTCTCCCGATTGATTCGTGTTTTATGCGGTATAAGCATCCGCAAATCGATGGCAAATTATGGATGTAGCATCGAAACGCGAAATTTTTTTGGATGGTATCTTGCCGTCATCCGCTGATGTGCGGAGGATGCCACCGGTGTAGCGATGGCGCGCATAGTACCTTTGGGTGATGTGCCATCCGATTACCGATGCGATCACGGTGCCACACCAACCGGCCAGCAGACGCCGGATCGGGTTCAGAGGATACCGGTTTTATGACATCACCGAACACGCGCGCCTTGCGTTATGCCGTTGTGGGCGCGGGCATGGCAGGCATCCTTGCGGCGATCAAGCTGAAGGAGCGCGGCGAGGACTTTACGGTTTTTGAAAAGGCGGCGAAAGTTGGCGGGACTTGGCGTGAGAACCGCTATCCGGGGCTTTCCTGTGATGTGCCGGCGCATGCCTATACTTATACGTTTGAGCCTTACCCCGAATGGAAGGCCTATTATGCGACCGGGCCTGATGTTCAGGACTATTTCCAGTTCGTCACTGAAAAGTACGGCATAACGCCGTTCATCCGTTTCAACACCGAAGTGGCGGGGCTGGACTGGAGCGACAGCACCAGCAAATGGACCGTGACGCTGGGGGATGGCAGTTCCGAAACGTTCGATGTTGTGATTGCCGCATCGGGCGTTTTGCATCATCCCAATGTCCCCAGGATCGAAGGGCTTGAGAGTTTTGAAGGGCCAGCCTTCCACACTGCGCGTTGGGACGATGACGCGCCGATTGACGGGGCCAAAGTCGGCCTGATCGGTTCAGGATCAACCGGCATCCAGATTGTGACGGCCATCAATAAGCGGGTTGAAAAGCTTGTCCATTTCCAGCGTTCACCGCAATGGGTCATGCCGGTGCCGTACTTCCAGTATAGCGATGAAGAACGCGAGGCGTTCCGCCGCGATCCGGCCTTGATTGATGCCATCCGCTTTTCCGATGAATATATCGGCAATGTCCGCCGGTTCACCGATGCGATAACCGATATTGACGGGCCGCAGATGCAGATGATCGAAGACATCTGTCGCGACTATTTTGAACAATCCATCCGCGATCCGGAACTGAAAGAGAAGCTGCGCCCCAACTATCGTGCGGCGTGCAAGCGGTTGATCTATTCGTGGTGCTATTACGATGAAGTGCAGCACCCCGCCGTGTTTGTTGAGACGGGCAAGATTGCACGCGTTGAACCCAAGGGCGTGCGCATGGCGGACGGTACGTTCCACGAACTGGATACGCTGGTCCTTGCCACCGGTTTCCAGGCCGACAAGTTCATTCGGCCGGCCGGTGTGACGGGGCAGGGGGGCATGACGCTGGATGCGTTCTGGGCAGAGCGGCCGACGGCGCACTATGCCGTAACGCTGCCGCATTTTCCCAACTTCTTCATGCTGAACGGTCCGACTGGCCCGGTTGGCAACTTTTCGTTGATCGACATCGCCGAGAGGCAATGGGATTATATCGACCAGTTGATTGACGTGCTGCGGGCGGGGGAAGCAGCATCGGTCATGCCGACGGTTGAAGCCCATGCAGCGTATGAAGAACGCCGCATAGCGGCTGCAAAAACAACGATTTTCGGTTCCGGTTGCACCAGCTGGTATCTTGACCGGACAGGCGTTCCGGCAAGCTGGCCGTGGAGTTATGATGCATTTGCCGATGCGATGGCGCACCCGGTGATGACGGAATATGCATTCAAGGCCGCCGTTGCAGCATGATGACCTTGCAGGAAATATCCGATCGCCTGGAGATACAGGATCTGTTCGCGCGTTACAGCTTTGCCATTGATGAGCGGGACTGGGACGCGCTGGACACGATTT
>JADYXV010000287.1 GCA_020853995.1 Novosphingobium sp. | reverse complement strand
GGACAGGCGCACAGCCTCGGCAATCCATTCGCGCGCGCGCGGCACGTCACCCAGGTCGACCAGATACCACGCCCCGAAAGCCCGTGCCAGGATGTGCGGTATCACCACCACCGCGCCGAATGTTGCGCCGTGCAAACTATCCTGCAGCCTTGCGCCAAGCCGCTCGATCCGGGCGACAGCTTCGTCAGGTCGGGCACGCGAATAGGCGATATAAGCGCCTACAACGTCGGCAAATGTGCGGCGTGGCAAGCTGTCGTGTGCGTCCAGATCAGCTTCGGCCTTGGCCAGCCAGGCCGCGCCGCGTATCGGCGCGCCGTTGATCCAGTCCAGCAATGCCATGTTGATGCGCGCAACCGTGCGGGTCCCGGAGCCCAGATCGATATGTCCGTTGGCGACAGCTTCAATGTCGTCACGTGCTTCCTGTTCGAGCGAGAGTTGTTGCAGAGTATCCAGCGCCAGCAAGGCAAAGCGTGCGCGATGGAATTGCGCAGCAGCCGGGTCAAGTGACGTCGCAATGTCGCGCGCGCGGCGATACAGCACAAGCAATGGACCAATTGCCGCAAAACGCAGCGCTTCTTCACACGCTTTCCACAAATGATCCAGCGCGCGCTGCGGCAGGCCCGCCTTTTCAGCGTGCGTGGCAAGCTCCGCATGGCTGGCGGTGTTGCCATCAAGCATATGCAGCACGTGTTTGTGCATGGCAGTGCGTCTTCGCCGCGTCATCGTGGCATATGCGACTTCTTGCACCAATTGATGGGTGAATCGCACCGCTTCGGCTTGTGTGGTTTCGATCACCCGGCATTCGACAAGGCGCGCAATGGCCGTGGCGGGGTTACGGCATACCAAGGCCGCGCCTTTTGCCAGATGGCTGTCAGGAAAGGATGGGCCAAGCGTCGCACAAAACTGGCAAAGTCGCGCTGCATCGTCGTCCAATGCGGCGAGGCGTTCGGCCAGCAGATTTTCAAGGCGGGCGGGCAATGGCATCGCGCCGCTACCGGATTGCGCGGCAAGAGCAAATTCCTGAAGCGCCAGCGGAAGGCCATCGGCGCGCTGGAGGATATTCGCAACAGTGGAATCCTCCAGCGGCACAGAGCGGCTTATACAGGTTACCAAATCGCGCGCAGCCTGTGGCGACAAGGCGCCGAGTTGTGATGGTTTCCCGCAAAGTGCGGCAATACGCAGCGCGGATTCGGGCCGACCGGCGGCAATAATGCCCAGCGGCGCACCTTGACGTATGCCGGCCAGAACCGAACGCGTCGCCCTGTCGATATAATGCATATCATCGATCAGGACGAGCAGCGGCAAGCCGTTCACAGCCTGCCGCAAAAGGCTGACTATAGTTTGCGTGGCAATATGGCTGCGGTCGCCGGGTGTTAATCCGGGAAGCCACGTGGGATTTCCCTTCAGGAAGCCGTCAAGGCATTCGGTCTGCTCTGGCGAAAGTTCGGCGGCCCGCGCAGGATCGGCACAGAACGGGCGCAGCATCTCGACCACATGGCGTACGGCAGGCATCAGGCAACCGTACGGCACCGTTGCGGTCAAAGCATTGCCGCGAATAACTGCAAAAGTTATGCCAAGGCCCGCAGCAATGCGGCTCGCCTCCAGCAGCAGGCGGCTTTTACCCATGCCTGCATCGCCAACGAAGCCCATTGCCGCGCATTGGCCAGCGGGCAATGCGGCGATCATGCTGCGCACCTGCTCAACTTCGTCATCGCGTCCGATCAGCGGGGAAGTGGCATTGCCTTTGACAGGGACACGGTCGCTCCCGGCAAAATTGATGGCCACCAGTTCGAAGACGGCCTCGCCCAGATCATCACTGCGGGGATCTTGGCCATCGGCGGGCAGTCTGCCGATCATGCGCAAGTCACAAATTTCCGAAATTAGCGAGACGGTTGAAGCTGAAATGCCGACGCTGCCGGGTGGGGCCAACTCTTCAATCTGGCCCGCGACATTCGCAGCATGGCCAACCACATCGATGATGCTGCCAAAATCGTGATCCTGACGGCGCAACAGAATGGGGCCGGCATGGATACCGATGCGGACTTGTGGTGGTGGCAGGCCTTCAACAGCGCCGTGCCTCATCTCATCAAGGATCCGGTGAGCGGCCAGGGCGGCGCGCAAGGCATGGTCCTGCGCCATTGGATGGACACCGAACACAGCCATTACTCCGTCACCCTGTACCCGCACGACAAGGCCGTCAAAATCGTGAATGGCGCTCTGGATCAGCGCGATGGATGTGTCGATCAGGTCGCTTGCATCTTCCGGGCCAAGCGTACGGATCAGTCGGGTTGAGCCTACGATGTCAGCGAACAGGATTGTTGCGAATCGAATAGAATCAAGTTCGCTGGCAAGACCAAGCAAGCTGTCGGCCATTTTCATTGGCAAACTGTTCGGCAAATATTCGCTGTATCCGGCTGTTTCCAGCCAGCGCCCGCTATTGCCTTGCCTACCAAACCGCACGTCAGGACTCTACGCCTCCCCTTTTAGCCAGATGGCCCCCGCCATCATGCCGCCGAAGCATAAGTTCTTAGGTTGCAAGTAATTTTGCAACGGATTTCGCATTAAATATTCAAAATGGCGGAATGCCTGATAAGTATTTGTGTTCAATTAAT
The DNA here is from genome assembly GCA_020853995.1 of Novosphingobium sp. Classification (GTDB taxonomy): domain Bacteria; phylum Pseudomonadota; class Alphaproteobacteria; order Sphingomonadales; family Sphingomonadaceae; genus Novosphingobium. Next base: position 329 of record JADYXV010000287.1, on the reverse strand, counting down.
AATTTTAAGCTTTTCTATTGCTGGGGGTAATCAGTGCCGGCAAGTGCAGCATAGTGAAGCCGCTGTTGCCCCCTGACGCTGGTTGAAAAGGGCATCAAATCGGAACTTTTCCCAGCCATTTAAGGGTGGCGGCACTTCTGAATTTGGCGGTGGGGGGAATTTTGCGGGGTATGGAGCAGTGAGCTGGCAAGGCGGTCATCGCGAACGCGATGATTATATCAAAAGTCAAATTTTCCGTAGTGGTCTGCCGCACTTTGCAGGTGTGATCCTAGACACATCCGCATTGCTGTCTATAAAGGACCATTCTGGGGGGCAGTGATGGCGCATGC
>JADYXV010000286.1 GCA_020853995.1 Novosphingobium sp. | reverse complement strand
GCTCAAGGCGGGGCTAACGGCATTGGACCGGCGCTCTATGGCATCGTCGGCAAGCCTGTTGGCAAGCATGCGGCAGGCTTTGCCTATTCTGCAGATCTTGCAGGGCACGGCGGCAATTGGGACTTTGCCACGCTGGATGCGTGGTTGAAGAACCCCAAGGCCTTTGCGGCTGGCACCAAGATGTCGTTCGCAGGGCTCGCCAAGGGTGAAGACCGCGCCAACGTGATCCTGTATCTCAACTCGCTCGGTTCAAACCTGCCGTTGCCTGCGGCAGAAGCTGCACCGGCAGCTGAAGCAGCACCTGCTGATGCAGCGGCGTCTGACGCAGCGGCAGAAGCAGCACCTTCGGAAGCCGCCGCGCAATAAACCTTGCGCGTCGCGAACAAATGCAAAAGGCGCCGGGAGCAATTCCGGCGCCTTTTTGCGGTATTGTCAGGCCTGAAATCAAGCAGGGCAGGCGGTTGCCATGATCGTTTCGCCCAGCGTCTCAGGCTCTACCGCCTCGTAAAGATCGGCGCGGTCACTTGGCACGGCATTGCGCGCGATCACTTTGCCATCGGCGGTGTAATCGGTGGCGGCGGCAATCAGCATGCGGCGGCTGGTACAATCGTACTGGAACAGAATGATCTTGCGGCCTGCCTCAATCCCGTAAGCGGTTGTATGATCGAACCCGGCCCATACCTGACGCACCGTAAAATCGCGTTCTGCACTGGGCGGCAATTCCTGAACCGATTCGGGCCTGACCAGAACTTCAGTACGGTCCTCGGCCACCCCGATGACTTTCCAATCCGCGCTCCAGCCTTGTGCCATCGCCTCGCCGGAGAAGCCAAGGAGGGCAAGAGGAAGAAGCATTTTGCGGACGGTCATCATCGGGTGGCTCCGGAACATTCGGGTAATGTTTCGATAACCAAATCCGTACACGGCGCGACTACGGGGTTATACGTAAGTCCCGCGATGCGACAGCAGCCGTGGTTAATCCTAACGCCGCCTATTCAGGCCGTCCCTTGAAGCCTTGCGCGATCACGTACCATTCGGACGAATCCTTGCGGCTGGATGGCGGCTTGGCGTGCTTTACCGTGGTGAAGTTCTTTTTCAGGATCGTCAGCAATTCGGCATCGGTCCCGCCGGCAAAGACTTTGGCGATGAATGCCCCGCCCGGTGCCAGCGACGTGATGGCAAAGTCCACCGCCGTTTCCACAAGGCCCATCGTGCGCAGATGGTCGGTCTGTTTGTGGCCAACGGTATTGGCGGCCATGTCGCACACCACCAGATCAGGCGGGCCATCCAGCGCGCCTTGCAGCGCGGCAGGGGCCTCATCGGCCATGAAGTCCATCTCGAAGATGGTGACGCCTTCAATCGGCTCGGTCGGCAGCAGATCGATGCCCACGACTTTGGCCGATGGCGCCTTCTTGCGCACCACTTGCGCCCAGCCGCCCGGCGCAATGCCAAGATCGACCACGCGTTTGGCATTGCGCAACAGGCTGAACTTTTCGTCCAGCTCGATCAGCTTGAAAGCCGCGCGGCTGCGCCAGCCTTCGGCGCGCGCCTGTTTGACATAAGGATCGTTGATCTGGCGCGTCAGCCAGCGCGAGGACGATGCCGTGCGCTTTTTGGCGGTGCGCAAGCGCTCGTTCGGGTCTTTGCCGGATCGGCTCATGTCATAAATTCCGTTGTTGGGCAGGCGCGCGGGCGGGTTCGCCACCGCCTGCCATAAGGCTGCGCAAAATGCCCTCGCGAATGCCGCGATCGGCAATGCCAAGACGGTCTGCGGGCCAGATATCAAGGATCGATTCAAGGATGGCACAGCCTGCCACCACCAGATCCGAGCGTTCGCGCCCGATGCACGGCACGGCAACGCGTTCGGCATAGGACATTTTGGCAAGGCTTTGGCTGATGGCGCGCATCGAATCAGCCGGCACGATCAGCCCGTCCACCGCCCGCCGGTCATACTGCGGCAGTTCCAGGTGCAGGCTGGCCAGCGTGGTAACCGTGCCGCTGGTGCCAAGCAGGCGGATGCGCTCTTGCGCCTGTGCCACTTCACGCATCGGCGTCACCCGCTGTGAAAAGTCGGCAAAGCCTTCATCCACACGGCGGCGCATTTCGGCATAGGCCTCGGCGCGCGCTTCGGGGCTGTCAGCAATCGGGCCGACGCTTTCGGTAAGCGATACCACGCCCCACGGCGCGGATTGCCAGTCAAGGATGCGCGGCACGGTCTCACCCGTTTCCACCAGCACCATCTCGGTCGATCCGCCGCCGATATCAAAGATCATCGCCGGACCATCGCCCTGTTCCAGCAGGATGTGACAGCCCAGCACCGCCAGCCGTGCTTCTTCCTGCGCGGTGATGATGTTCAGGCGGATGCCGGTTTCCTCGCGCACCCGTTCAATGAAGGCAGCGCCGTTTGTGGCGCGGCGGCAGGCCTCGGTCGCCACCGAACGCGCCAGATGGACATTGCGTTTGCGCAACTTGTCCGCGCACACATGCAGCGCGGCCAACGCGCGGTCCATCGCCTCGTCCGAAAGCCGCCCGGTCTGCGCCAACCCCTCACCCAACCGCACCACGCGGCTGAATGCGTCAATCACCACAAAGTGTTCACCCGAAGGCCGCGCGATCAGCAATCGGCAATTGTTCGTGCCAAGGTCAATCGCGGCATAGGCCTGACGGTGGTGGGGCAGGGGCTTTTGCCACGTGGTTACACGTTCGGGCGCAATTGCAGGATTGCCGGTTTCCACGACACGCGCAGGCGCTTGCGCAGCCTCTTGCGATAGGTCCACCCTTGGCGGGGGCGGGCTGATCGTGCCAGCCGATGTGGGCGGGAGGCTGCTCCCGGCATTGTTGCGGCTCGGTCGGGACTTGCTCCGTCCCTTCTTCCGGCCGCTTTTGCTTTTGCCGGCCCTGTGTTTTCCGGCTTTGTGCTTGCCGGCTTCCACGCCTTGCCCATTGGCTGGCGGAAGGTGTTCCGCCATATTTCAAATTCGCTTATGTTTTCCCGCGCGGGATGAGGCCTGCCGGGTACTTGGGCCCAATGCTAGCGATGCCGCGCCTTGCCCGCAAGGCCAGCGCCCAAAAATGCCGTCTCACCTTCTTGACTCATGGTTTTCCGCCGCCTAGTTGCGCACCCACGCTGCCCCGTCGTCTAATGGTAAGACACCGGTTTCTGATACCGTTTATCGAGGTTCGAGTCCTCGCGGGGCATCCACTCCTTTTTCTTCCCTGACAAATTGCGGCCAATTTTTTGGCCCCCTTGCGCTTTTGTGCGGTTGGCCCGACTTATGGGGCATGACAGAAGAAGAAAAGCAGCACGATCTGACCAAGCGCAAATTCTACAAGGCCGAGCAGGAAGCCGGTTTTGCAGACAGCCAGCCCAAAACCACCCCGCAGCAGCAAGATCCGGCCTATCGGCTGGCGTTTCGCGATACAGACTTTCTGTTGCGTGAAGAATTGCGGCCGGTGCGGTTCCAGCTGGAACTGCTCAAGCCCGACATGTTGCTGGATGAGGCCGGCATCGGTTCAACCTTCGTCATCTATGGATCGGCGCGCATACCTTCGCCCGATCAGGCCGAAGCCGCGCTGGCAGTGGCGACGACGCCTGAAAAGAGGGCCGTGGTAGAGCGGCTGGTCGCCAAGGCGCAATACTATGAAGAAGCACGCAAATTGGCCCATCGCGCCAGCAGTTGCGGCGTGGTTGAGGACGGCAAACGCCAGTTCGTGATCTGTTCGGGCGGTGGTCCGTCAATCATGGAAGCGGCCAATCGCGGTGCGCAGGAAGCGGGCGCTGAATCCATCGGGCTGAACATCGTCCTGCCCCATGAACAGGCACCCAACAGCTATGTCACGCCGCATCTGTCGTTCCAGTTCCACTACTTCGCGCTGCGCAAGATGCATTTCCTGCTGCGCGCCCGCGCAGTGGCAGTGTTCCCCGGCGGGTTTGGTACGTTCGATGAATTTTTCGAACTGCTGACCCTGATCCAGACCGGCAAGATGAAGCCGATCCCGATCCTGCTGTTCGGCAAGGATTACTGGAACCGCGTGATCAACTTCCAGGCGCTGGCCGAAGAAGGCGTGATCAATTTCGAGGATCTGGAATTGTTTACGCCAGTGGAAACAGCCGACGAGGCATGGGCCCATGTCGTGAAGTTCTACGATCTCGATTGCGGATAATGGACCCGGCGAAAGCGGGATCAACGCACCGCGTGATGGCCTAGCGGCCCGTGGCCTGCACCAAAGCCGGGTGCGGCCAGCAAGGCAGCGCGGACGAACTCGCGCGCATCCTCAACCGCGTCTTCGATTGATGCGCCAAGTGCCATGAACGTGGCAATCGCGCTCGACATGGTGCAGCCGGTGCCGTGCGTGTGGCGCGTGTCGATGCGCGGGGCGGTCCAGACTTTTTCAGGTTGGCCCGGTATCACCAGCCGGTCGATCACGTCAGCACCTTCGGCATCGCCGCCTTTGGCGATATAGGCGATGCCGCGTGCCTGCATGGCTGCATCACCGCCAAGCGCCACCAGTTCAGGCACATTGGGCGTCGTCAGGGTGGCCAGCGCCATCAGCCGTTCGAACGCTGCGATGGTGGCAGCATCGGCTAAGGCCGCGCCGCTGGTGGCGATCATCACCGGATCAAACACGATAGGCACGGACAGGCCTTCCAGCCTGTCGGCCACTACGGCCGCGATTTCGGGCGAGCCAAGCATGCCGATCTTTACCGCATCCACGCCGATGTCATGCAGGCAGGCATCAATCTGAGCGGCCAGCATTGCCGGATCAACCGGCAGGACGGCGTGGACGCCGGTCGTGTCCTGCGCGGTCAGGGCGCAGATGGCGGTCATGGCATAGCCGCCAAGCATCGTGATCGTCTTGATGTCGGCCTGAATGCCGGCACCGCCGCTAGAATCAGAGCCTGCGATGGAAAGGATGCGGGGTGGTTTCATTGGCTCGGGTTAGGGCTGTGTGTGTGCTTCGACAAGCTCAGCATGAGCGGGTCCTTTTTTGCTGCTTCACACACACCGGCCTGTCTCACACACACCGCTCATCCTGAGCTTGTCGAAGGATGAAACTTGCGCAACCCAGAAGGCGGGCTTTTCGCATGCAGGGCCTTGGCGCGGGTGGGGCGGTCCATCAGCTCGCCGCTGCAATTGGGGCAGCGGTCATCCAGCGCATCTGAACACTCGGCGCAAAAGGTGCATTCGAACGAACAGATGAACGCGCCGGGGGCTTCGGCGGGAAGATCGGTGCCGCAGCGTTCGCAATCGGGGCGCATTTCCAGCATCAGGTGGCCTTCCGCACGGCGTTGCAGATTTCATCGACGACCGCTTCGACTTCCTCTGCGTCGTCGCCCTCGGCCATCACGCGGATGACAGGTTCGGTGCCCGATGGGCGGATGACCAGGCGGCCGCGCCCTGCAAGCCGGGCTTCGGCAGCGGCGATGACATCTTTGACGCTTTGCGCGGCCAGCGGCTTGCCTCCGGCAAAACGCACGTTCTTCAAAATTTGCGGCACGGGATCAAACTGGTGCAGCAATTCGCTGGCGGGTTTGCCCGATGAAACCATCGCCGAAAGCACTTGCAGCGCGGCAACGGTGCCATCGCCTGTCGTGGCGTGATCGGTCAGGATCATGTGGCCTGATTGCTCTCCGCCCACGTTGAAGCCGCCTGCGCGCATGCGCTCCAGAACATAGCGGTCGCCCACCGATGTTCGCTCAAGAGTCAGCCCCTGGGCATTGAGGTAGCGTTCAAGCCCGAGGTTCGACATCACCGTGGCCACTACGCCGCCGCCGCGCAATTCCCCGCGCGCGGCCAGTTGCGTGCCGATCAGCGCCATGATCTGGTCGCCGTCCACGGTCTGGCTCTTTTCATCAACCACGATCAGCCGGTCCGCATCGCCATCCAGGGCAATGCCGATGTCGGCGCGGGTTTCACGCACTTTGGCCTTTATCGCGTCAAGATGGGTGGAGCCGACGTTGAGGTTGATGTTCTTGCCATTGGGCTCAACCCCTATGGCAATCACTTCGGCACCCAGTTCCCACAGCGCCGATGGCGTGACGTGATAGGCCGCGCCGTTTGCGCAATCGATCACGATGCGCATGCCATCCAGCCTGACATTGTCGGGCAGGCTGGCTTTGACGGCATGGATATAACGGCCACGCGCGTCTTCGATCCGGCGGGCGCGGCCCACTTGGCGGGCGTCAGCCAGCGCCATGTCCTGTTCCAGCATGGCTTCAATGGCAAGTTCTGCATCGTCCGAAAGCTTGAAGCCGTCAGGGCCGAACAGCTTGATGCCGTTGTCTTCAAACGGGTTGTGGCTGGCCGAGATCATCACGCCCAGATCGGCGCGCATGGAACGCGTCAGCATGGCAACGGCTGGTGTCGGCATCGGCCCCAGCAGAACCACGTCCATGCCCACCGAGGTGAACCCTGCCACCATCGCGCTTTCCATCATATAGCCTGAAAGGCGCGTGTCCTTGCCGATCACCACACGGTGGCGGTGATCGCCACGCTGGAAATAGGTGCCGGCGGCCTGCCCCACTTTCATCGCGGTGGCGGCGGTCATCACGCCTGCATTGGTGCGGCCCCGGATGCCATCGGTGCCGAAGAACTTGCGTGCCATGGAAAACATTTTCCCTATCGTCGGTGCCACCTTTGGCGGCTTGCTGCATTGCTATGCTTGCATGTGTAGCTAATGTCACCTCAACATGACCTTACCGAATCCGGAAAAATCATCCACCGCCTTGCCGCCTATCGCTCAAGTGCCTGCGATGTGGACGTTTATTGGTCTGATCGGTGGTCTGGCTGCCGGTCTGGCGATTGCATTTCTGACGCCGGATTCCCTGCCTGTGGTACAGACATGGGTCCAGCCGATTGGTGAAATGTGGCTGCGCGCACTGCAGGCGACGATCGTGCCATTGGTTGCCGCCTTGCTGTTCACAGGCGTGACGCAAACCGTGGCAATGGCCAGCGCAGGCAAGATGGCCCGCCGCAGCCTTGGCATGTTTCTGGGTTTTCTGGCGTTTAGCGCAGGGATGGCCATTGTTGTAACGCCCTTGCTACTGTCGTTTTTGCCCATTCCGGCAGATGCAGGGTCGGCCCTGCGGATGACGCTTGGTTCGGCCGAGGCAGGGCCTGTGCCCGGCGTTGCCGAATTCCTGCGGTCCATCGTGCCGACCAACGTGATTGATGCCGCGGCCAATGACCGCATGTTGCCATTGATCCTGTTCGTATCGGTATTTGCACTGGCGGTCGGGCGGCTGGCAGGCCCGCAGCGCGAGGTAATGACGACGTTCTTTGCAGCGCTTGCCTCGGCCATGCTGGTGGTGATCGGCTGGGTGCTGGCGCTCGCCCCCATCGGTGTATTTGCGCTGAGCATGGCGGTTGCGGCAACAAGCGGCACGGCGGCGATCGGCGCGCTGGCGCACTATGTCGGGATCGTCATATTGACCGGATCGGTCGTGCTGATTGCGGGATATGTGTTTGCGGTGGTGATTGCCCGACAGCCGCTGGGCCGGTTTGCGCGCGCGATGCTGCCGGTGCAGACCATCGCGCTGTCCACGCAATCGTCGCTGGCCTCTTTGCCAGCCATGCTTGGCGCCTGCCGCAATCTGGGTGTTCGGGAAACGACATCGGAATTTGTCATGCCGCTGGCGGTGGCGCTGTTTCGCGCGACAAGCCCCGCCATGAACCTTGCCGTCGCCATTTATGTTGCGCACCTTTATGGCGTTACGCTGTCGCCGATGGTGCTGTTTTCGGCGTGGACTGTGGCGATTCTTGTATCGTTAAGCTCGGTCAGCCTGCCCGGATCGATCAGCTTTGTCGCCTCTGTCGGCCCCATTGCCATTGCCATGAATGCCCCGGTCGCGCCGCTGGCCCTGCTGGTGGCGGTTGAAGTCCTGCCCGACCTGATGCGCACGCTTGGCAATGTGACGATGGATGTGGCGGTAACCGCTGCAGTTGATCGCAAAGCGCCGCAAGGCATTTCCTGACCGACCGAAATTCTGCGTCTTGTCCGTTATTCGGCGGCAACCGATGCGCGTTTCGCGCGTTGGCCAAAGATACCGGATTTCACAAGGACGTTGATTACGATGGCTATTATCCTGCCCCCGCTTCCTTACGCCGATGACGCGCTTGCGCCTGTCATTTCGGCCACGACACTACAGACGCATCATGGCAAGCATCACAAGGCCTATGTCGATAAAACCAACGCAGCGGTTGAAGATACAGATCACGCCAAGTCCAGCCTTGAGCAGATCATTGCAGCGGCTGAAGCAAAGGGCGACAAGGGCCTGTTCAACAACGTGGCACAAAGCTGGAATCACGCGTTCTACTGGAACAGCCTGACGCCGGACGCATTAAAGCCGACCGGCGATCTGGCCAAGGCTATCGATGCCGCATTCGGTTCGGTCAGCGCGCTTAATGATGAACTGCTGGCGCAAGGCACGGCGCACTTTGCATCGGGCTGGGTCTGGCTGCTGGCGCGCGGCGAAAAACTGTCCGTTGAACAGACCCACGATGCCGCGACGTTTGCCACTGGTGACGCCAAGCCATTGCTGGTCATCGATCTGTGGGAACACGCCTATTATCTGGACCACAAGAACGTGCGGCCCGATTATCTTAAAGGGGTGATCGAAAAGCACCTCAATTGGGCATTCGCCGCTGAAAACTTCGGCCGCGATGGCACTTGGACTTATCCAGCCTGATCCTGATGTGCCGGGTCGTCCTCGTCCATCCCGGCGAGGCGGCCCGGCTCGAACAGGGCCTCGCCAAACATGAACCCGACAAGGTTGGGTTTGCCGATGTGATCAAGCAGCGCGGCAATTGTCAGCAAAATCGGCACAGAGAGCAGCGCGCCCAATACGCCCCAGATCCACGAGAAATAGCTGATCGAAATCAGGATTGCGACGGGGTTCAGCGTAAACCGCGCGCCCAGAATGGCAGGCGTGACGACGTTTGATTCAATCGCATGCAACCCCAGATAGGCCAGCATCGGGATAAGGCCCACCGCTACACTGGGGGCTGTGCCAAGGCCGACCAGTCCGATCAGTCCCATGAACATCAGCGGGCCGATATAGGGCAGGAAGTTGAGCACGAACGCGAGGCCGCCCCACATGATCGGCGCGCTAAGGCCAAAGGCCCATGCTCCCGTCGCCACGATCACGCCCACACCGAAATTCACGAAGGCCACGGTCAGGATATAGCTGCTGACGCGTTCCTGCACATCGCGCAACACCCGCGCAAGGCGCACCGAGGCGTTGAACGAATGGCGGTCCAGCACCATCCGCCGCTTCATCCTGATGCGCGATTCGATCATGAAGAACGTCATCAGCAGCGTCAGGATGACTTCGAGGATCACGCTGGGCGTCGCGATGGCGACTTGTTCGATAACCGAAGGACTGGCCAGAACCACTTCGCGGGTGGAACTGCTGCCCGTGATCCGCGCGAGCTGGCGGTTGACGTCGGCAATCCACGACAGGTTGCCGCGCAATTCGGTGAACCGCCGCGCCACTTGCCGGGCCAATGACGGGACTTGATCGACCATCACATAGGCCGGTTGCAGGATCAGCAGCAATGCGAGCAGAACGATGGCGATCATCGCCAGGATTGCCATGAACGATGCCAGCATGTTGGGCAGGCCCCACCGGGTCAGACGGTCTGCCAGAGGCGATACGATGATCGTGAAGATCATGGCCGTGACAGGTGGCAGAAAAACCACCGAGCCGATGGACAGCACAAACGGCAGTGCCAGAAACAAGCCCAGTCCCAAGAGCAGGACCATCGCCGATTGCAGACGTGCACGACGATCAGTCACCTCGAATGAGGGCGCCAGAGGAAAATCATGTTCTGGCTCGATCGATTGCGTCAACGGTCAATAGCTCCGAAGCGGGAGTTGCGCGGTTCAGCGCGCAATTCTCCATTCACTGCCAGACCTTGGTGTTCAAGTGGAGCTTTTGCCTGACATGGCGATTTCGCAAACAGCGTGGCGTGAATGCCCCGCTTTCGGATTGTCAGTTCTGGTGTCCGTGCAGGACGGTATGGTCCAGTTCGCCCATGATGGCGGTGTGTGCCACCGCATCAGACGTGCTGCGACGCGGGATCTGCCCATTTTCAATCATCAGGGTGAGTGCTGCACGGGCGCGTCCGACGCGGCTTTTGATCGTGCCAACCGCACAACCGCAAATCTTGGCCGCTTCTTCATAGCTGAATCCGCCCGCGCCAACGAGCAACAATGCCTCGCGCCGTTCAGGCGGCAGCGTCAGCAGCGCGCGGTGCATATCCGAAAGATGCATCGGCCCTTCCTGCGCGGCTGGTGCCACCAGAATGCGCTCGGCAACCGTCTCGTCATAGTCTGCACGGAACCGGTTGCGGCGCATGTCTGTAAGGTAAGCATTGCGCAGGATCACGAATGTCCAGGCGCGCATCGACGTGCCGGGTTCAAACCGTTCTTGCGCAGCCCAAGCCTTCAGCAGGGTTTCCTGCACAAGGTCATCGGCCAGATCGGGACGGCCGCACAGGCCGCGCGCAAAAGCACGCAAGTGCGGGATCACTCCGGTCAATTCGCGTTTGAACGCAACAGGATCGATCGCCGGGCGCGGCGACATGTCTGCCTCAGCCATGTGAGGGGTCATCCAGTTTATCCAGCAACTGGGCAAAGGTATCGGGCAACGGCTCGTCCAAGACAGAGTCGTATAACCGCTTGAGCCCGTCTGCCCATTCAGGTGAGCGCGGCTTTGCGCTCTTCCGGCTTTTTTGACCGGCGTTCATCGGCTTCTCTTTCGACATTCGCTCTGACAACGCCTCCCCCTCCAGGGACAATCTAGAAAAACAGACCGCAACGGCGCGGCAGATGCGCTTATTTACACCATCGGCTGCGCCCGGATAGGACTATTGCCGATGGTTTCTCGAAGGTGGAACGATATGCGTCGCTGTCGGTTCCCATTTTGCCGAGTAACAAAGGTAATTCCTTTGCGGCATGATCGATTCAATGGAAGGAGCGCGACTGTTCCGGACGGATTCTTGGATTAGGGAGGGTTGAAGCGCGCGATGGAGAAGCTTCTTGCCATGAAGAAGCTGCAACCACGCTGGTACGAGCGCTTTCCGCGCGGTGTGCCGGTGGGGATTTTCGGCATGACCATGGCTGTCGCGTTGCTCAGCGTCTTTGCCATCGAACGCGCCGAGGATCAGCGGCAAACCGCGCAGCTCGCCCAGACAGCACAAGCTGTTGCGTCAGGATTGGAACGCCGGAGCAATACCAACACCGCATATCTGCGCTCAAGCGCGGCACTGTTTGCGACCCAGCAAATTGTCGAGGCGCCGCTGTTTCGCACGTTCATCCGGCAATTGCATCTTGAAGGCCGCTTTGTCGGTTCCGACGGGATTGGCTGGTCATTGAAGATAGACAGGTCCGACATTCCGATGGTGGAACGGATCATGCGGGCAGGCAACAAACCCGGTTTCGCAGTTCGGCCTGTACCGGATTCGGGAACGGCCTCTGTCGTCCCGGTCATGTTTCTTGAACCTGACTCAGATCGCAACCGGCGGGCAATCGGCTTTGACATGTATTCCGAAGCCACGCGCCGTACCGCCATGAACCTGGCGGAGCGCAGCGGTCAGCCTACTGCGTCCGGCCGGGTCGTGCTGGCGCAGGAAGCGCGGCCAAGTGCCCCTGCAGGTTTTCTCGTTTACATGCCCGTCTATGCACTGCAGCCCACAGGTGGCCGCTATCCTCTCAAGGGCTTTGTCTATTCGCCATTCGATGCGCAGACTTTTTTGGAGGCATCTGTCGACACAGCGCGCATCGATGGGGCTGGCGTGCGATTTTACGATGTGACGCCCGCCGGTCTTTCGCTGATGGCCAGCATTGCACCGATGGAAAAGTCCGGCCAGACGGTGCGCCGCCCGGTGGATATCGCCGGTCACCGCTTCATGGTCGAGGTCGAGGCCCCGGACTCGCCCATTTTCTCGACCATGTCCGGCATGACCTTGCTGTTCGGTTTGCTTGTCGCCACACTATTGTTGGTGCTGGCACGCTTGCTGACGCAACAGGCCGCCGAAGACCGCATTGCGCTGGCCTGGTTCGAACAACAGTCCTCGATCCGCAATTCTCTGACGCGTGAACTGAACCATCGCGTGAAGAATACCCTGGCCAATGTGCTGTCTATCATTTCTCTGACGCGGCGCCGCGCCACCACGCTGCCCGAATTTGCCGACAGCCTTGAAGGACGCATCCGGGCGCTTTCGGCAACGCATGATCTGCTTACGCAATCTGATTGGGGCACAACACCCATTGCGCTGGTCATTCGCGCCGAACTTGCTCCCTATGCCCTCGATGTGCAGCGTCATCTGACTATGGACGGACCGGATGTGGAACTGGCGCCCAATGACGCCCTCTCGCTCGGCCTTGCCATTCACGAACTTGCGACAAATGCCGCCAAATACGGCGCGCTCAGCGTCGAAGACGGCCGCGTTTCCATCCATTGGGAAATCGCCGGCGAAAATCTTGCTCGGATTGAATGGGCCGAATCCGGCGGGCCAGAAATTGATGCGCAGCAAAAGCGCAAGCGCGGCTTCGGTACCGAACTGATCGAAAAGATCGTCGCGCACGAATTGCGCAATCCGGTCGATCTGCGTTTCGATCCCGAAGGCGTGCGCTGCACATTGTTGATCCCCGTGCGCCGCCGCGATGGCTTCACCATGCGACAAGGCCGCACCTGACGGCGCGGCCTTGAGGGGATTGCAAAGGTTGAATTCAGTCGAGCGGGCGACTTGATCCGAAAAACAGCGCCTGGCTGATCGCGGTGCGCACCGTCTGTTCCTGAAACGGCTTGGTCACAAGATAGGTCGGCTCTGGCCGGTCCCCTGTCAGCAGGCGTTCGGGATAGGCGGTAATGAAGATCACCGGCACGGAACCCATCTGCAAGATGTCTTCCACCGCGTCCAATCCCGAACTGCCGTCTGCCAGCTGGATGTCTGCCAGAACAAGGCCCGGCTTTTCTCGCGATACGATTTCAAGAGCCTGCGACCGCGTCGCCGCCATACCGCAAACATCATGCCCCAAAGACCGCACGAGGTCTTCGAGCTGCATCGAGATCAGCGGCTCGTCCTCGATGATCAGGACCGACGTTGCGGATTCCCGGTCAATTTCGGCGACGGCATCCTGCACCAGCCCTTCAACTTCATCAGGAGTGCGTTCCATGATGTAGGCTGCGTCGTGGATGCTGAAATCTTCCAGCGTGGTCAGCAGCAGCGCTTGCCGGTTTGCAGGTGTCATCGCGGCCAGCCGTTCTTGCGCAGCGGCCTCATGCTGGCCAAGCAAGCCTGACGAACGGTCAACCGTATCGACATAGGCGGTGGACCAGACGCGGTTGAACGCATGATAAAGCTGTGGCCGGCCTTCGCCGATCAATTCGCGCAAGGCGTTATCGGCAAGTGCGGCTTCAAGCGTGGCGCGGACAAATGAATCGCCCGCAGTCTGGCTGCCTGTCAACGCGCGTGCATAACGGCGCAGATATGGCAGTTGATTGGCAACCTTGGTTCCAAGAGACATTCAAACCCCTTCCCGGACAGTATCGTGCGGCTCAACGCGCGAAACTGTTGTCCGGTTCCCGGCATCGGGCAAGGCTTTTCACAAATTAACAGACTGCGATGAGGCCTGCCCATTCCGCCAGAATGTCGGATGACACCGGCTTGTGAAATTGCGCTGCAAATTCATATCCTTCGGGGATGGAATTGCGTTCAAACCCGGAACTGATCGCCACTGCGCAACCCAGCTTGTGCAATTCCAGCGCAAGGTCGAGAGAGATGTCATCGGGCAATTGCAGATCGAGCAGCGCGGCAGTTGGCTTGCGCTGCTTCACCAATTCACGCGCACCTGCCAAAGTGGAAGCTACCATCACGGCAAACCCGCGCGTCTCCAAAGCGTCCTCGATAGCCATGGCAACCAGCACGCTATCTTCAACAACCAGAATAAGCGGCGCATTTGTTTCGCTATTCAACACGTTCCCGCTCGTCCCTATAATTCGTGCGTGCAATACGAGACATTCAGTGAACTAACGCTGTCATTTGACATAGCGGCGGTCCGGGCAACCGTGTTTGCGTTTCCGGGGACGGAACCAGACCATGGTGTGGGGGAATACTGCAGCAGAATAGCGACAATGGCGGGGCTTATCCGGAAAGCCAGCTGCGATGCGAAGCCTGTCCACTGATCGCCTGTGACGGTCTGCGCCAGCCGCCTGCCGATCTGCGACACTGGATCGCGGCATTCCGGCAAGGGGAGGCACGTTTTGTCCGGGGCGAGCAGGTGTTTGATCAAGGCTCGCGGCCCAAGCACCTTTATACGGTGTTGAGCGGCGTGCTGATGCGCACGCGCTTGCTTGAGGATGGCCGGCGGCAAGTGATCAACTTCATGTTCCCCGGCGATTTTCTGGGGCTACAGGCTGCGCTGGATGGCGAGATGAGTCATGCGGTCGAGGCGGTCACATCGGTCACGCTATGCGTATTCGCGCGCGATCGCTTTTTCGACATGGTCGCCAGCCAGCCGCGTCTGGCTTTCGACATGACCTGGCTGGCCGCGCACGAAGAGGCCGCGCTTGAAGAACATATTGTCTCGCTGGGGCAGCGCAATGCCCGCGAACGCATGGCCGCACTTGCGGTCTTTCTGGTGCAGAGGGCGCATGATACCGGCCTTGCGCCTGACGGAGTCCTGACCATTACCGTCACACAGGGCCAGATTGCCGATATGCTCGGCCTATCACTCGTGCACACCAACCGCACCTTGCAGGCGCTGCGCCGGTTGCAACTGGTGGACTGGACCGTCAATTCGATCAGCATTCCCGATCTGGAATCAGCGCGGCAATTTGCAGGAATTGACGGCAACTCGTTCCGTTTGCCGAGGCCCTATATCTAGCTGAGATAGCTTATTATCTGAAAAACAATGAGAAAAAATTTTCAACGGTGCGGGAACTGCAAACCCGGAAACTCGTTTTCTCTATGTCATCACCGAGACCCCCCCTCCCGTCCAAGCGGTGGTGATACGATCCCGAAGGTCCTCGTCGGAAACGGCGGGGACCTTTTTTTGGAAGATCGGACGCCTCGGTCCTGCCATTCGGTGTGTGGCCGGGGCGTTTTCCGACCCGCTCTTTCAGGCACGGGTTTCCGCTAGCCCAGATTGGAAAGCGCGCCCCGGATCCGTCCCAGCAGTCCGGCGGGCTTGTGCCGGTAAACCAGCGCTATCAGGTCTTCAGTGCGGAACGGCTTGGCCAGAACATGGCCGAGTATTGCAGCAGAGGGCGGGATAGATTCAGGCGTTCCGGTCGTAAACACCACCAGCGGCCGAACTTCGCCCAGTTGTATCGCCAATTCTGCCAAAGCCCAGCCATCATCGCGGTCGGCCAGATGCACATCCAGCACCAGCACCGAAGGCACCGCACGGCCAAGATGCTCCAGGGCTTGCGCAATGCTGGCACATGTGATCACGGGGTCGGCACCCGCATCGGTCAACGCTTCGGCAATGTCGAGCGCGATCAAGCCGTCGTCCTCAACCACCAGCGCACGGCCCAGCGCTCTGCGCTGTTTGGGCGGCATTGGCTTGGTCCGGTTGTGGTCATCGTTGATCAACGTATCGTTCCCCCGCCTGCTTTGCTGATCAAACGCGAAAGACGCCACCCCTGTTCCAAGCCAAAAAGTAGGGCGCTATCTTCGTTGACACCGTAGGGTCTAAACCCCGTCATGCTGAACTCGTTTCAGCATCCATTTCTCCCCATAAGCCGCAGCCTGTGTTGATGGATGGATCCTGAAACAAGTTCAGGATGACGTTGGTGCAAGAACCGTAGGCAAGCGGGATAACTACCGGCTTGTTGCAGCAAGGCGGAATCAGGGACTTACCTTACCGACGAGGATAATCTCCAAACACAGATCCTGCCAAAATCAGAGCGGCTTGTCGTAAATGATGTAAGATTTGTTCACCGTGCTGTTAATCGCCTCGGCAATGGCGTTCATTCCCTGATTGTCTTCCAGAATCCAGCCGATCTCGCCACGCGTTGCACCATATTCGCGAATGGCGTTGCGGCGGATGTATTCGATCATCATGAACGCCAGTTGGCTGGCCATGCGCGATGATTGCAGCCGCTTGCGCACGCCCATCAGCGGCACCCGCATCGTGCGGACTTTGGGCTTGCGCAGCCACAGCAAAAGCTTGGCCCAGTTGAACGGGAACAGCTTGCCGCCCATGGGCTTAAGCACTTCGTTCAGGTCAGGCAGCGTCATCATGAACGCCACCGGCTCGCCTTCATATTCCGCAACCATGATCAGATCTTCGCGCACAATCGGCTTGAACTTCTTGCCGGCGTATTTGATCTCCGCATCGCTGAACGGCACAAATCCCCAATTGTCCGACCACGCATCGTTCAGAATGTCGAGGATCAGAGCCGCTTCTTCATCGAACTTCGATTTGTCGACATTGCGGATGCGGATCTTCGCATTCTTTTCGCCCGACTGGATGATGCGCTGGATGAGCGGCGGAAACTCGTTGAGAATGTCCAGCTCATAAGTGTTGAGCGTCTTGGCGGTCTGGTATCCCAGCGCCTCGATATAGTGGCGATAGCGCTCGGGCTGGTGGCCCATCATCACTGTGGGAGCCTGATCAAAGCCTTTGACCAATTGCCCCGGCTCTTCCCAGATCGACATCGACAGCGGTGCCAGAACGCGCGTCATGCCTTTTTGGCGCAACCACGCCTCGGCATGGCCGATCAGGGCCTTTGCCACCGCTTCATCTTCGGCTTCAAGCAGGCCCCAATTACCGGTGCCCGGACCCATGCCTTGCGATGCATCCATGCCAATCGCCAGATGGTCGATATGCGCCGAAATGCGGCCCACAACCGCCCCATTGCGGCGCGATAGGAACAATTGCACATCAGCATGATCGAAGAACGGGTTCTTGCCCGGCGTGATCAGCTCTTCGGCCTCCATCCGCAGCGGCGGTACCCAGCACGGATCAGACGCATTGAGGCGATAGGCCAAATCGAGAAAGGCCTTTCGGTCAGCCTTGCCGGAAACCGGAGTGATGATTACTTCACGCAGAGCCACGTTCTTGCCTTTGTTTGCGGGTAAGCGGGTTTTGTCGGCGAACTGCGGTTCAATCCGGCACATTGTCAAGCCACAGGACGCAAGTGGGGGCGTCCAAGGCACAATTGACCGGCAAAAGCTGTGTCAAAAGAGTGAAACTGGAACTGCACGGCATGATCGCGACTGATACTCTCAACGTCCCCCGCACTGCGGCACCGGCACATCCTGCCTTGCCAAAAGGGCTTGCCGGTACGCCTGATGACAAAGAGATGCTGCGTGCGGCGGTCGAACTCACGCGCGATATCGCCACAGCGCGCCCTGCAATCTACTGGCCCGACATGCTCGTTTCGGCCGCGCTTGGCTATGCCGCGCTGGCGGGCGCAATCCTGCTGGAAAATCCCGCATTGGCCGTGCTTTCAGGCATTGTTTCGGCGCTGGCGTTCTATCGCGCGCTGCTGTTCATCCATGAATTGACGCACATCCACAAAACCGCATTGCCGGGTTTCCGCTTTGCGTGGAACCTGCTGGTCGGCATTCCCATGCTCATGCCATCGCTCATGTACGAAGGCGTCCACACGCTCCATCATGCCCGCACGCGGTATGGCACGGCCGAAGATCCTGAATATCTGCCGCTCGCATTGATGAAGCCGTGGTCGCTGCCGGTCTTTACCCTCACCGCGCTGCTATTGCCGGTCGGCCTGCTGCTCCGTTCCGCCGTGCTGGTGCCGTTGGGCGTGATCATCCCGCCGCTGCGCAAGCTGGTGTGGGAGCGTGCATCGTCGCTATCGATCAACCCCGATTTCCGCCGCCGCGCGCCCGAGGGTGATTTTGCGCGGATGGTGTTCTGGCAAGAGCTTGGTGCGTCAGGCTGGGCGATTTTCCTGCTGGGGTGGAGTGCAACGCATTCCTGGCGCCCGATGATGATCGGACTGGCCGTTGTTTCACTCACTGCCGTGCTCAACCAGATCCGCACGCTGGTTGCACATCTGTGGGAGAATGAAGGCGAGGCGATGACCGTGACCGGCCAATATCTTGATTCGGTCAATGTTCCCCCGCCGGCATTGCTGGCTCCGCTGTGGGCACCTGTGGGCTTGCGCTACCACGCGCTGCATCACCTGCTGCCATCGATGCCGTATCATTCGCTGGATGAGGCGCACCGCCGCATCACCGCCCACCTCGGCCTGTCATCGACGTATCAGCAATCCAATTATGCCGGACTGCTGCCACTGATCGGCCGTCTGGCGCGCAGCACGATGTTGCCGCGCTAACCCGTCATTCCTCGGTGCGGATCAAAACGGTCTCACCGATCAGGAAGAACAGCAGGAACGGTGCCCAGGCTGCAAGAAACGGCGGGTAAGCCCCGAAATTGCCCATCGCCAGCGCGGCATTGTCAAACACGAAATAAGCAAAGCCCAGACCCATACCGGTCACCGCGCGTATAAAAAGATGGCCGGAACGCGCCAGCCCGAACGCCGCGACCGCGCCCAGCAACGGCATGAGCAGCGCCGATAAAGGCCCGGAAAGCTTGTGCCACCATTTGCCTTCAAGCTCGGTCGTGCGGAACCCTGCTTCACGGATGGCGACGATTGATCCGGACAATTCGGTCAATGACTGCGCATCGGCATCAACCTTGCTGATCGCCACTTGAACAGGCTCCACCGTGCGGGCAAAAACCTGATCGGTGGCCGAGGGCGTCTTGCGCGCGCTTTGCACGTCAAACATAACGGGCTTGCTGAATGTCCAGCCCGGATTGGCATAGCTGGCAGCAGGCGTGGTCACGATTTCAGTTACCATGCCGGTAGGGTCACGGCGATACCAGCTGACCCCGGTCATCTGCATGGCATTGCCATCGCCCGCCACCGTCCGTGCAAACAGGATGTTCGGCCCGTCTTGCAGCCAGACATTGGTCTTTATCGCAGATTCCTTGGGGATCGGCCCGTACTGCACATTCTGCCAGGCCTTCAGCGTTGCGCTTGATCGCGTGACCACGCGTTCGTTGAAGGCAAACGTCACCGCCGATGTCACCGCAGCTACCAGAAACAACGGTGCCAGAACCTGATGCGCCGAAAGCCCCGCCGCCTTCATCGCCACCACTTCACTGTTCTGGTTCAGCGTCATCAGCGTGATGATCGTCGCCAGCAACACCGAATAGGGCAGGAACCGGCTGACAAGCTGCGGCATCCGCAACGATACATAGGTCAGGAGTTCACCCTGTCCGTTGCCCGCCGCCGCCATCACCTTGCCGCTTTCGCTCAACAGATCGAGCATTTGCAGGATTAGCACCAGCATCAGCAGAACCGCTACGATGCGCACGGCAAACATCTTGCCGATGTAAACCGCGAGCGTGCGCGACGGGAAGAACTCAAGCTGCATGCTGCCCCCCATTGTCATCGGCTGGCACCGGTTCATCGCGCAATTGCTTGCGTTCAAACAGCTTGCGCACTCCTCGTGAAATCTTGGCGAAGCCGGTTTCCAGCGCTCCGATGGGCTGCCCGCCGGGGACATAGGCGATGCGCCAGTACATCCACACGATCAGCGCCGCGAATATCGCGAACGGTCCCCACAGCGCCAGCACCGGATCAACCTTGCCCAGCGCGGCAACATCCTGTCCGTATTGATTGACCTTGTGATAGGCCACCACCAGAATGATCGACAGAAACACACCCAGTGCCGATGTCGACCGTTTGGGCGGCACCGCCAGCGCCACCGCCAGCAATGGTAGCAGGAACATCATCACCACTTCGACCAGCCGGTAATTCAGGCTTGCTCTGGTCTGGTTGCGCAGTTCTTGCGAATAATTGTCGTTCCAGCCGATCCTCAAAAGTTCGGGCAGGAAATATTCCTTGTCAGCATCACCGCGCTGACGGAATTGCTCGATCTTGGGCAGATCAATCGGCAAATCGTGGCTGGCAAAGCTGAGCACGCGGGGCGAGGTAATATTCGGCCCATCCTGGACAATCTGGCCGTCGGTCAGCCGCAGAATCACCGTATCGGGGCTTTCGCGGTTGGCAAAGAAGCGGCCTTCGCGCGCCGAAATGACCATCACTTGCCCATTGCCGGTTTGAATGCGCGCAAAAATGCCGCGCAAATCGCGGCCCTCATCGCGGCTGGAATCAACCCGCAGTGCCGTGCGGTCCTGTAACGAGTTGAATTCGCCCACCCGGATCGAAGCGCCCAGCGCGCCGGACCGCAATTCGAACTGGAGCTGCTCGTAATAATAGCGCGACAGCGGCTGGAGATAGCTGACGATCAGCAAATTGAGCGCTGCCAGCACAATGGCAAACATGTACGGAACGCGCAGCAATCGCGTGTAGGACAGACCCACGGCGCGCATCACGTCAAGCTCGGAACTCATCGCCAGCTTGCGGAATGCAAACAGGATGCCCAGCAATAGCCCCAGTGGAATGGCAAGGCTGGCATATTCGGGAAGCAGGTTGGCCAGCATTTTGAACACGACGCTGACCGGTCCGCCTTGCGTTGCCACAAAGTCGAAAAGCTTCAACATCTTGTCGAGCACGAGCAACGATGCCGCCAGAACGAAAACCGACAGCATCGGCACGAACACAAGCCGGGCAATGTAGCGATCAGTGGCGGTAAAAAGTTTCACGTAATAGCGCGGTCAATCAGAGTGCTAGGATCGAAATCGGTACAGCACCAAGCTTGCCAGCACGGGCATGAACGGCGCATGTCAACCGACTAGCCGTATCGCTTCGCGCGGGGAAGGGAAAAGCGGCTTGAGGCAAAGGTGTAACGCGAAATATGCCAAGCCCGTCCGGCTTCAGGCTTTGTCCAGCGTGCACTGCAGGGGGTGCTGGTTTTGCCGGGCAAAATCCATCACCTGATTCACTTTGGTTTCGGCAATTTCATAGGGGAAGATGCCGCAAACACCCACGCCACGCTGATGCACGTGCAACATCACACGTGTGGCCTGTTCCAGATCCATATGGAAAAAGCGCTTCAATACCATCACCACGAATTCCATCGGGGTGTAATCATCGTTGAGCATCAGCACTTTGAACTGGCTGGGCTTTTTTGGTTTGGCGCGCGTTTTTACAGCAATGCCGACCTGATCATTCCGGCCCGGTCCACGCGAATCATCATCTTCGACGCAGCGGGGAGCGACGGACATGTCCGGTTGGGCGAGGCGATGGGTGCGCATGATAAATGTAATATCGCATTCCTTACCGTTTACGACAAGAGGTACTGCGGGGAAGGTTGCGCGAAATATGTCAGAATGAAAAACGGACCGGATGGCCAAGCCGTCCGGTCCGTCTATTCAATTCCTGGCCCTAGCTGCGGGAACACTGCTGCTCCTGCGCTGATCCGGCCATTTGGCTAGGCCATCAGGCAGCAGTCTTGATCTTTTCGACTGCGAGGCTGACGCGGGTCGAAATCGGCTGGAAAGCTTCGTTGACAAGCTTCAGCATCGCTTCGCTGTTCTTCGAGCTTGCTGCTACAGCAGCATCGAAGTTCTTGCGCATCAGAGCTGACTGCTTTTCAAAGAATTCCGTTGGCGACTTTACAGTGGCCAGGTCCTTGACGTCAGCAGTCATGGTTTCGAACGAGCTCTTGGTTTCTTCGACATAACCCTTGGTCATGTCCTGCAAACCGGCAGCAAGGATCTTGCTCGATTCAACCATGGCTTCAACGTTGCCCTTGGCAAACGAACCGGCGTCGCCAAATGCGGCCTTGGCCTTTTCCTGGGCGTCCTTGAATGCGGACTGCATCTTGTCGGTGAATTCTGCGGGTGTTTTTACCATAGCGAACAGTTCCTTCCTTGCTGCCGGAGCGGTAACGCTGCCGACAGATGTTTTCACGCTGGGCGACTTTGCCCGTGGAGTGGCGGTGGAAGGACGCTTGCTTGCGGGCTTCACCGCAGCCACCGGTGCGATTGCTGCTTTTTTCGGCAGCTTTGCAGTCGGGGCCTTAATCGTTGTTTTGGCTGGCTTGACGCTCGGCTTGGGCGCCTTTGCCTTCTTGACCGGTTCGGCAGCTGCCATAACCGGCTTTACCGGTGCTTCCACCGGCTTGGCGGCCTTGGCCTGCACTTTACGGACCTTGACCGGCACTACCGGATCAGCCGGTGCAGCTTCAACCGCAGCCGCCGCCTCGACAGGTGCAACTTCCGGCAATGCGTCAATCGGTTCCACCACGGTGGAAGTTTCGTTCACGCTGTCCATCACTTCATCAACCATCGTGGCAACTCCTGCTTTCAATCGCGAGGCTTTCCTTGATAGGTCAGCCCTGCTCTTGTTGCAGTGCACAAAATAGGCAGCCAGACGCGATTGTCAAGAAAAATTGTGCACTGCACCATTTCCGGAATGGAGCAAAATGTTGCCGGTGCGTTCAGCGTGTGCGGACGTAGCGCCCGGGCGCATCTTCAATGACGCGATCGCCCTTGCCACCGGGCTTGCGCTTGCCTTTGGCCGGAACCTTGGCCGGGGCTTGTGCCGCAATCCATTCCATCCAATCGGGCCACCAGCTGCCCTTTGTCTCTACTGCGCCGTCAATGAACTGTTCAAGTGTGGCCGGGCCATCGGGATTGAGCCAGTATTGATATTTGCCCGATTCCGGCGGGTTCACCACACCGGCAATATGGCCTGATCCGGCCAGCACAAAGCGCCAGTCGCCCGCCAGATGTTGGGTCAGCTTCCACACACTTTGCGGCGGTGCGATATGGTCTTCGCGTCCTGCCTGGATATAGCACGGGGTTGCAATGCGGCGCAGGTCGATGGGCGTATTGTCTGCAACCATCGCATCAGGCACCACAAGACGGTTATCACGATAAAGATCGCACAAGTACGCCATGTGCCATTTCGATGGCAGATTGGTCGTGTCGCCGTTCCAGTGGAGCAGGTCGAACGCCGGGTATTCCTCGCCCAGCAGGTAATTGTTGACCACATAATTCCAGATCAGATCGGATCCGCGCAACGCATTGAATGTCGCGGCCATGAGCCGCCCGTCCAGATACCCGTCGCTTGAAAGGTTCTGGAGCATTTTCAGCTGCGCATCATCGATGAAATTGCG
>JADYXV010000285.1 GCA_020853995.1 Novosphingobium sp. | reverse complement strand
GAATAATCGCGCGGCCTTGACCAAGCCTCTTGGCCAAGGCATTTTCGCGCGATGACCATTCACGTCAATATCGGCGAAGCAAAGACCAGGCTGTCAGAGCTATTGGCAGCAGCTGCGCGTGGCGAGGAAGTCATTGTGAACAAGGCTGGCGTTCCATTCGCCACGCTTGTGCCAACGCCTGAAGCCATGGCGATTGCGCGCGATTCGCGCGCAGCCAAGCGGCGGGCTGCTTTCGGCTGTCTTGCGGAAAAATATAAAGACCATCCGCCCGAAGCTTTCGATGTGCCCGTATCGATGACAGATGAAGACTTTGACGCGCGCATAGCCCGAAAGCTGGGATGATCGCATCAACATGCGGCTATTGATCGATACCCATATTCTTGTCTGGATTGTGTTGAATGATCGCAGGCTCACTGCGGCGCAGCGCAACGCCCTTTCCGACCCGGAAAATGACATCATGCTCAGTGCAGTGAACGCATATGAACTCGTACACCTTCAACAGTTGCGGCGTATTCCCATCGAGGAATCGATCGAGGTGCTGCAAGAGCTTGTGGGGTTCGAACTTGCTGATCTGCCGTCCGACGTGTGGCGCCACGCCGAAGAACTGCCTGACATACACCGTGATCCGTTAGACCGTTTATTGGTCGCGCATGCTCTGTCTGATGGCATGACAGTCGTCACCGCCGACGAGAGTATCAGGCGCTATCCAGTGCCCGTTCTCTAAACCGCCACAAACTTCCCCGCCGCGCGGTCCTTGCGCACTTTGAGTCCGTCAAACACCTGTCCGCTCATGGCGATCCATACGCCGGGGGCGGCGACTTGTGCGGTGGCAAACGCCATGCCGAGGTTGAAGGGGGCGTCTGTCTCGGCGAACCGCGCGGGCGAAAGCGCGCCAGTTAACACGATGGTTTTGCCCGTAATATCGGCCAGCGCCTTGGCGGTTTCGGTCATCGTATCAGTGCCGTGCGTGATCACCACGCGTGTTTCAGGTGCCTCGCGAACAGCAGCTGCGATCAGCGCGCGGTCGGCATCGGTCAGTTCAAGGCTATCCTTGCGCATCAGTTCCATCACCCGCACCGGCAAAGCAACACGCGCCTGCTCAAGCACCGCCGGAATGCCGCTTTCGACGATCTGGTATTCGCTCAACGCATCGAAATAGGCTTTGTCGATGGTGCCGCCGGTAGTCAGGACAAGGATGGGTTGTTGTTGCATGGCAAGGCTTTAGCGCGGGCCTGCGTGTGCAGCAACGGCGGCAGGGCGCAAAACCCTGCCGCCGCGCTTGATGCTACCGCTCAGAACCGGTCGGCGTTCATCACTTTGGTCCAGGCCGCCACGAAATCATTCGTGAACTTGGCCTTGGCATCGTCCGAGGCATAGACCTCGGCCACGGCGCGCAGTTCCGAATTTGAACCGAACACCAGATCAACCGGCGTTGCGGTCCACTTCATCGCACCGCTGGCGCGGTCCTTGCCTTCGTACAGCGCCGAATTGGCCGCAGACTTTGCCCAGACCGTGTCCATCGACAGCAGGTTGGTGAAGAAGTCGTTGGACAATGTACCCGGACGGCTGGTGAACACACCAGCAGCAGAACCGCCAGCATTGGCCCCCAGCACGCGCATGCCGCCCACCAGCACGGTGGTTTCTGGCACGGTCAGGCCCAGCATGTCGGCCTTGTCGATCAAAGCTTCGACCGGGCCTTTGTAATCGTCTCCGGCAAAGTAATTGCGGAAACCATCGGCCTTGGGCTGAAGGTAATTGAACGATTCCACATCGGTCTGCGCCTGTGTCGCATCGACCCGGCCCGGAGTGAACGGCACGCTGACGTCTTGCCCTGCAGCCTTCGCAGCCTGTTCAATCGCCGCATTGCCGCCCAGCACGATCAGATCGGCAAGGCTGACTTTCTTGCCGCCCTTGGCACCCTTGTTGAACGCGGTACGGATTGTTTCCAGCTTGGCCGTGACCTTCGCCACTTCTGCCGGATCATTCACCGCCCAGTCCTTTTGCGGGGCAAGCCGCAGGCGCGCGCCATTGGCACCGCCGCGCATATCCGTCGCGCGGAAGCTGGAGGCCGAGGCCCATGCCGTACGCACCAGTTCTGCGGTGGTCAGGCCCGATGACAGGATACTGCCTTTCAGCTGTGCCACATCATCATTGCCGATCACCGCATAGTCGGCCTTGGGCAGCGGGTCCTGCCATGACAGCGTCACGGTCGGCACGTCCTTGCCCAGATAGCGTGCCTGTGGCCCCATATCGCGGTGGGTCAGCTTGAACCACGCGCGGGCAAAGGCATCGGCGAAGGCTTGCGGGTTTTTCTGCCAGCTTTGCGTTACCTTGCGGAAGCCGGGGTCTTCGCGCATCGCGATGTCGGTGGTGAACATGATCGGCGCGTGGCGCACATCGGGGCGATGCGCATCAGGCACCAATTGCGCGGCCGCAGGGTCTTTGGGAATCCACTGCGTTGCACCCGCCGGGCTCTTGGTCTTTACCCATTCAAAACCATAGAGGTTATCGAGGTACTGCGTGGTGAAAGCGATGGGGTTTGATGTCCACGCCCCTTCAAGGCCGCTGCTGACGGTGTCTTCAGCATTGCCCTTGCCGCACTTGTTGGCCCAGCCAAGGCCCTGCTGTTCAAGCTTGGCAGCGCCCGGATCGGCGGCGACGCATTCTTCCGGCTTGTGCGCGCCATGCGCTTTGCCGAAAGTGTGTCCGCCCGCAATCAAGGCGGCGGTTTCTTCGTCATTCATCGCCATGGCGCCGAAAGCGCGGCGAATGTCATGGGCAGCAGCCAACGGATCGGGCACGCCGTTCGGGCCTTCGGGGTTTACATAGATCAGGCCCATCTGGGTTGCCGCCAGCGGTCCCTTGAGGTTGCCCTTGGCATCACGGCGCTTGTCATCCAGCAGCTTGGTTTCAGGGCCCCAGAACACCATATCGGGCTGCCAGGCATCAATACGGCCACCAGCAAAGCCCAGCGTCTTGAAGCCCATGTCTTCCATGGCGACATTGCCCGCAAGCACCATCAGATCGCCCCACGAAAGCTTGCGACCATACTTCTGCTTGATCGGCCAGACGAGGCGGCGTGCCTTGTCCAGGCTGACATTGTCGGGCCAGGAATTGAGCGGTTCAAACCGCATTTCGCCGCCATCAGACCCGCCGCGTCCGTCACCGGTGCGATAAGTGCCTGCGCTGTGCCACGCCATGCGGATGAAGAACGGGCCGTAGTGACCATAGTCGGCAGGCCACCAAGGCTGCGAAGTGGTCAATGTCTTGCGGATATCGGCCTTCACGGCATCGAGATCGAGCGAGGCGAACTCTTTGGCATAGTCGAAGTCCGGGCCATAAGGATTGGCCTTGGCCTCGTTCTGGCGCAGCGCGGTCAGATCGACGCTTTTGGGCCACCACTCTTTGGCAGCAACGGGGCTATCGGTGATAGCGTCTGCTTGGGCTGTGCCCGCAACGGCTAGCGGCGATGC
This sequence comes from Novosphingobium sp., assembly GCA_020853995.1. Taxonomy (GTDB): domain Bacteria; phylum Pseudomonadota; class Alphaproteobacteria; order Sphingomonadales; family Sphingomonadaceae; genus Novosphingobium. The sequence continues at coordinate 4,757 of JADYXV010000285.1, read as the reverse complement.
CGCGGCCATCAGCGCAAACAATGCAATCCTGCGGAATGTCATGGTCGTCTCTCCTCCTGTTTCGCCCGATCTTGATCCGGCATAACAGTTGGTTAGATCAGAAAGGTAGCGCAGCCCAACGGGTTTAACGCGTTACTGTGATCGATAGAAGCGTTCAATCTACCTTCATTACGTAACATTTCCGATATTGCAGCGCAGCATCAGGCAACGCCACGGCACGGCACGGCGCCTGCGATCTGAAAGGTCGCCGGGATTGTCCCGAAGCATTTGTGAATTTACGATATAGGTTCGTGCCGAACTTAGCGTATTATCGGTGAATTGGCGAAGCTCTATCGGGTGTTGAACAGGAAAGCGGTCTGATCCATCGCGCTATGATCGCAACCGGATGAAGGATGGGGCTCACGTCCGGCGCGGATCGAGGCCGAGGTTGCCGCTACCAGCCAAGGCCAGGTATTGGCTTTTACGCGCGCGCTGGCTGGCGATGAGGGTTAGGTTAGCGGGCGCTCGTCGGCACCGTGCAGACAAGCGCCCGCCTTTTGCTACATTGCCCAGCGGATGCGGACAAAGGCGGAGCGGCCTGCCCCCGGTAAACGCGAACCCAACGGGACATCGGACCCTGTTATCCGGTTATATCCGGCCAGATGATCGAGGTAATAGGTATCGAACAGGTTCTCGATGCCAAGATCGAGCCTGACGCCTTCGCGTATCAGCCAGTAGCCGGAAATGTTGGCAAGGATGTAGCCGGCACTGGGCACCTCAGAATTGGTGGCCGCAACATGGTTCTGCCGGGCGATGAACCGGCCTTCGACCGCAATTGACCAGCGGCTTTCTTCCCAGCTTACGGCCAGACGTCCGTTGGCAGGAGCCATGCGGTAGAGATTGTCGGCAATGTCGGTGCGTTCAGCACGCACATAGCTGGCGACACCGTCAAGTCGCAGCGGACCCGCAATCTTTGCGCCGAACGCGATATCGGCGCCCCAGATGCGTGCATCGGTGTTGGCAAAGCGCAGCGGCGTGGGATCACCGCTGCCATTCGATACGATTTCAACCGGCGTATCGAGAATGCCGGGGGTTACATCGAACGGCACACCCTGAATGAAATCGTTGATCCGGCGATAATATACGACTGGACGGGCATAGGCATTGTCATTCTGCCAATCGACTCCAAGCTCTGCGATCCAGGCTTTTTCGATTCTGAGATTGACGTCGCCGACATAGATATTCCCGTCGGCGAGACCACCGCTGGCTTCGGTAGGCAACCAGGAATAGCGCTCGATCAGGCTAGGCGCGCGCGTCTTGTGCGCCAGCGTCAGACGCGGCGTGCATGCATCCATCTCTGCCCATAGCCGCAGCGATGCATCGACGCTGGTACCAGACCAATTGCGGTCGGCCAGTGCGAAGGCGTTGGCCAGATTAACCGGACCTGCTGGAACCCCGGGGCCAAAGCGCGATGGGCCGGTCGATGCGCCGTGGCGGTCGATGCGTAGTCCCAGTTCGGATTCAATGGCACCAAAGCCGCTCCGCCATTCGACAAAGCCGCCCACGCGATCACTGCTGGCCCGATCAAGCGGATGGATGAAGAAGGCTGGAGACAGGGGATTATAGAGCCTGTAGCCCTTGTCGATCAGCTCGAAATCAGCACCGACCCGGATATGGCGATCTGCCGAACCAAAGCGCAGCGACGCATCGGCAGTCATCGTGTCGGCATAGGTGTCCGACTGCCTGGTCATTGCGACTGCCGGCGCAGGGCGCAATTCATAGTTGTTCATGCGGTGGGACACACCGGTGTAATTGGCATGAACCTCCAGACGCAGATTTTCGTTCAGATCCCCTTCAAACCCTGCGCGGGCAAAGTCAGTGTGGAAATAGACGATATCCATGGCAAAGGGCGGGTTGCCGGAACGGCCCGTATCCTGCCGGCGATATTCGAGACTGAACTCGCCGGGACCGGCGCGAAGGCCGGCTTGAACGCCATAGACCGCGCGATGAAACGACGTGCTGCCAATGCGTCCGCCTGGGAAGCGGATGTCATCCCCGGTTTCATAGGAGCCGATCACGCCAAGGCGCAGGCTGTCGCTGGCAAGCGCGACAAGGCCACCCACCGCGATGCTATCATCGACGCTACGATACTGGCTGGTCAGGTCGATCTGCGGTGACAGGCCGGAGCCGTTGCCAAAGCGCGCATGCTTGAGGATCGTGTTGACGCCGCCACCCAGTCCCGGGCCGTCGCGCACCGGGGAAATCCCGCGTGCAATCTCGATCCTGTCGATCAGCATCATTGGTGCATAGTGCATTGCCGGATCCATGGCGTTGGGGCCACCTGTGGCGAAACGTTGGCCATTGATCCGCAGCAGGATGCGCTCGCCAAACAGCCCGCGCATCTGCACTTGGCCCGAAAGCGCGCCATTCGCGACGACAGCCGCGCCGGGCTGACGCGCAATAAAGGCCGCGCCATCAGGTCCGGTAGACAGTTCCTCGTCAGCTTCGGTTGCGGTAACGGTGGCCGTCAGGCGCGGCGCTGTTACGACGATAGTATCGGGTGACTGTTCATCACCTTCAACTGCAAAGGCAGGACCGGCAGCCGTAAGGGCGACCGCCAGGCTCAAGATAGAAGTCTTCATGGTTCAGATCATTCGCAAAACATGCCAAGTTACTCCGCCCGCATTGACGATGCCGGTTCGGGTAACTTGCCTTGAAAGAGATGCGGAATTCAGGCGCAATAATCGCGCAGATCAATCCGCAGGTTCAGGTCTTATGTCAGGCGAATGATGGTGGCCCGCGCAGTGGCGGGCGCTGATGCGCAAAGGGCAGACACGCAAGGAGCGCCACCAGCAGAGTGCTGGTAATCAAGATGAATGCGATTGCCTGTGCGAGCAGCAGATCATCTGCCCCCGCAAGTGATGCCATCGTCAGGGCAGAAAACGCGCAGGGCTGGTTCTTCTGGTTTTGCTTGCCCGATCTGTCCTGCTTATCGTCTGATCGCGGCACCACGATCTGCATGCTGGCATGCCCGCCTTGGACATCCGAACAGATCTGCACGTCAAGCGTCAGCGTGGACGGAGCCACCATGTAGCCCGCAGGGACCAGCGCGCGAACAAGCAAGGCCAGCGCCACAAGCATCATCGCCCATGATCGCTGCTGGAAAGTGAAGGCGCGCAGGTAGTTCATTCGCGGCGGCCCTTAGCTCCTGCCCTGCGCGTTGTCACGGTCAGTCATGAACCGACCGGTGGTTCTGGCGCATCATGGCCCGGTGCTTCCTCGACCGTCTTGCCATCGCGAATGTTGTACAACCGCTTGAAGGTCGGGATGATCTTTTCATCATGGGTGACGATGATGATCGCGGTATCGAACTGCCGGGCCATGTCGTTGAGCAGCCCAACCACGGCAAGAGCGCGCTGGCCATCCAGCGGCGCGGTGGGTTCATCGGCAAGGATGACTGGCGGACGATTGATCAACGCGCGGGCAATCGCCACGCGCTGCTGTTCCCCGCCCGAAAGCTGCGAGGGCATGGCGGCGGCGCGATGGCCGACATCCAGCGCATCGAGCAAATCGCGCGCCATCTTTCGAGCCTCTGCATTCCGCTTTCCGGCCAGCATCGGCAGCAGTGCGACATTGTCGGTCACATCAAGGAACGGGATCAGATAGGGTGCCTGAAAAATGAAGCCGATCTTGTCGCGGCGCAGCGCGCGCAGATCACGGAATTTCCAGCCATTGTCGTAAATGCACTGGTCGCCAATCGTCATTTTACCCGATGTCGGCTCGATCACCGCACCAAGGCATTTGAGCAGAGTACTCTTGCCGGAACCCGATGGCCCGATCAGTCCCACGACTTCGCCCTTGGCCACGGCCATATCTACCCCGCGCAGGGCATGAACCGCTGTCTCGCCGCTGCCGTAGGTCTTGACGACATTCTCAAGAATGATGCCTTCAGCCACCGATCGCCTCCGCCGGATCGACCTTGATCGCAGCCTGGATGGCCAGAGAGCTGGCCACTGTGCAGATCAGCATCACCGCCACGAAGCCCAGGATCGAATCCGATGGCAGCAGCAGAACATATTTGGGGAAGAAGGGTGCCCACAGGCTGGCGGCGATCTTGCCAACAATGAAGCCGATCAGTCCCAGCCCCAGCGCCTGTTGCAGGATCATCCACGAGATTGTCCGATTGCGCGTGCCGATCAGTTTCAGCACCGCAATTTCACGGATCTTGCCGATGGTCATGGTGTATATGATGAAGGCCACGATAGCCGCGCTGACAATCGACAGAATGACCAGAAACATCGCGATCTGCTTGGCCGAATTGGCGATCAGTTTCTCGACAAGGATTTCCTCCATCTCGGCCCGGGTATAGACCGTCAGGCGTTGCCAGCGGCGGATGGTGTCGGCAATTTCATCGGGATCGGCATCGGGCTTTATCGTCACCAGCACGGCGTTGACGTTGGTGTTGGCGGATTGAGCCGCGTTTACGGCTTGCGCCACCGCAGGATTGCCCGGCGGGTTCAGTTGGGGATTGGCAGCCGTGCGCGCCCGCTGACGGACAATGGCATCGCTATCCTTCTGGAACTGGGCGGCCTGGGCATCCTTCAGCGACAGGAACAACATCGGATCGCCGCCCGATGACACCATCCGGCTGGTCAGCCCGACGATGGTGTAGAAGTTGCGGCGCACTTTGACGCGATCACCAATCGCAAAACCGGTCTTCACATCGGCCACAGCTTCATAGTGGCCACGCACGATCTGGCGTCCGGAGATCAAATGGG
>JADYXV010000284.1 GCA_020853995.1 Novosphingobium sp. | reverse complement strand
CGTTCATCATGCTGCAATGCGACAAACTGATACTAAATGCGCATTGTTATCGCGGGACCACTTGGCCAACCTTTGCGTTAACGGGGCTGCGCGTTGCGTAGCGACACGATTTTCAAGGGTTTGCATTGTGGTAGCGAAATTGGCGACATCAGTTGGAACGCTGGCATTTTGCCTTGCAATGCCGAACCCGGCGTTGGCGCAGGATGTGCTGGCAGGCACCGATGACGCAGCGCAAGAAATGCCACCTGGCGAGGAAGACGAGCCGATCTTTGCCGAGCCGGGGCAGATCCTTGTGGTTGCTACGCGGATCAAGGGGCAAGTCGAGACGGCGCTGGCACCGATCGCGGTGCTTGATGAGGCGGCGATTGCCTCATACGGGGCCGGATCTATCCAGGAATTGCTGACTGCATTGTCGCCGCAAACATCTTCGGGGCGCGGGCGCGGGGGCGGCATGCCGATCGTGCTGCTGAACGGCATGCGCATTTCGGGCTTTCGTGAATTGCGCGGGTTTCCGCCAGAAGCGATCAAGCGGGTGGAAGTGCTGCCCGAGGAAGTGGCGCTGAAATTCGGTTACCGGCCAGACCAGCGCGTGGTGAACTTTATCCTTCAGGACAACTTCACCAGCTATGGCAGCGATACCGAAGTGCGCTTTCCCAGCGACGGCGGTTTTTCGGAATTTGAACAAGAGTTTACGCTGACCAAGATTGCTGACGGCAACCGCATTAACGTGACCGCCAAGTTGCAGGATGCCAGCCCTTTGACAGAAGGCGAGCGCGGGATTGTGCAACCAAGTGCCGGGACGCTTGTCGCAGGCGACCCCAGAGCAGCGGATTACCGGACGCTGATTGCTGATACAAAGTCTGCAGAACTGAATGCTACGTTGGCGCGGGCGCTGGGCGATGGCGCGGGGTTTAGCGCAAACGTCCAGGTGCAGCGCGATGACTCTCGTGATTTGAACGGATTGAACACTATAACGCTCGGCAATTTTTCGCGGACGACGATTCTGCCACAGCCGATCACGACGCGCCGCCGCACCACCACAGTGCAAGCAGGCGCTGCGCTGAACAAGCCGTTGGGCGATTGGTTGCTGGCGCTGACGGCGGATGGCGGGCACGTCGAGACGAAGAGCACGATTGATAACCGGGCAAATCTGACGGGCCTGCAAACGCTGGTAAATGCAGGATTGTTAAGCCCGACGGGGACATTGCCAGCCGATGCAATCCTTGGTGTTGCAGCCGACAGGGCGCTTTCAAAGACAGACACGCTATCGAGCCTTGCGACATTCAGCGGCAGGCCGCTGCGCTTGCCGGGTGGTGAACTGGGGCTGACGGTAAAGGCCGGGTTCGATTATTCGGGTATCGAAAGCAGCGATACGCGCACGGCGACCGGCACGGTCAACCTGAAGCGCGGTGATGCGCAAGCGGGCTTCAACATCGATGTGCCGATCACCAGCCGCAAGGAGGGCTTTGGCGCGGGGCTTGGGGATTTGTCGTTCAACGCCAATGCCGAAGTGCACCGGCTTTCGGACTTCGGCACGCTGTATAACTGGGGTGGCGGGCTGACGTATGCGCCGTTTGAATCTGTAACACTGACGGCCAGTTATGTGGCAGCGGATAAGGCGCCTACGCTGTTGCAACTGGGCGGACCCGTGACGGTGACGCAGAATGTGGCGTTGTTTGATTTTACGCGCGGCGAGACGGTTCTGGCGACAGTGATCAGCGGCGGAAATCCCAATCTGGTGAAAGAGCGTCAGCGCGATTGGAAGTTCGGGCTGAACTGGTCCCTGCCGTTTTTGAAGGATTCGGCGTTTGTGGCGGAATACTTCCGCAACCGGTCAACCAACACGTCAAACGGTTTTCCGCTGCTGACCGCCGATGTGGAAGCGGCGTTTCCGGGGCGGGTGGTGCGCGATGCCGATGGACGGATCGTGTCGGTAGACCAAAGTGCCGTTACATTTGCGCAAGAGCAAGGATCGCGTTTGCGCTATGGGCTGAATGTTTCGGGCAATTTTGGCAAGGCTGATCCGGCTGCGCAGGCGGGCGCGGGACGTCCGGGGGGCGGCGGGCGGCCTGCTGGCGGCGGAGGCCCGCGCATGGGCGGCATGGGCCGAGGTGGTCCGGGCGGATTTGGCGGTGACGGGCGCGGGCGGTGGAATCTGTCGGTGTTCCACACAGTGCGCTTTCAACAATCGTTGCAGTTTGCAGCGGGCGGCACAGTGCTGAATTTGCTGGACGGCGATGCCATCAACAGCGGCGTCGCGCGGCATTCGCTGGAAATGGAAGGCGGCGGGTTTTATCGCGGGTTCGGGTTGCGGGCGAGCGGTAGCTATACCGGCGGTTCAAGGATTGATGCCAGTGGTGCGCCGGGATCAACCAGTCTGCGCTTTGCCCCGATTGCCACGTTTGATGTGCGCTTGTTTGCCGATCTTGGGCGCAAGCCGAAGCTGGTGGAAAAAGTGCCGTTCCTGAAAGGAAGCCGCGTTTCCTTGTCAGTGGACAACGTGTTCAATGCCCAGCAGCGGGTAACCGACGATACCGGCACCGTGCCGCTGCGCTATAATCCGGGCTTTCTCGATCCACGCGGGCGGGTGTTCGAGCTGGAGTTCCGCAAGCAGTTTTAGCGGCTGGTGACAGGGTCTGGGGAAATGCCCCTCAGACCCATTGCGTGGCGGGGCAGAGCGACTATTTGCGGTTGCACTATGGCCCGTAAGCCTGAAACCCCGCCTGACCGCGATACCGAACGATTCCATGAGGATCGCGCGTCTGTAACCGTGCGCGGTGCGGACCAGCCCGACATTGACAAGGGCATATCGGTTATCCGCGATACGGTGCAAACGTTGAAGCCCACGCCGGGTGTTTACCGGATGCTCGATGCGCGCGGTGATGTGCTTTATGTGGGCAAAGCGCGGGCGCTGAAGAACCGTGTGGTGAATTATACGCAAGTGGACCGGTTGACCAACCGGTTGCGCCGCATGGTCAGCCAGACGCGGTCGATGACGATCATCACGACCAATTCCGAAGCCGAAGCGCTGCTGCTGGAAGCGCAACTGATCAAGCGCTTTCGCCCGCCATATAACGTGCTGTTGCGCGATGATAAATCATTCCCGTTCATTCTGTTGCGCGCCGACCATGCGTTTCCGCGCATTCAAAAGCATCGCGGGGCGCGCAAGGCTAAGGGCAATTATTACGGGCCGTTTGCCAGCGCGGGCAGTGTGAACACCACGATCAATGCGCTGCAAAAGCTGTTTCTTTTGCGCAGCTGCAACGATGGTTTCATGTCGCGGCGGGACCGACCCTGCTTGCTCTACCAGATCAAGCGGTGTTCTGCGCCCTGCGTCGACCGGATTTCGGAAGGCGACTATGCCGAACTGGTGCGGCAGGCGAAGGATTTTCTGGGCGGAAAATCCAGCGCAGTGCAGCGCGAGATCGAGGCCCAGATGCAGGCGGCGGCGGAGAATCTGGACTTTGAACGCGCTGCGATGATGCGCGACCGGTTACGCGCCGCCACGTTCATTCAGGGCAGCCAGGCGATCAACGCCGAGGGCGTGGGCAACGCCGATGTGTTTGCAATGGCGACCAAGGGCGGGCAAGTGGCGGTGCAGGCGTTCTTCATTCGCGGCGGGCAGAATTGGGGCCATCGCGCGTTCTTTCCCACGCACACTGATGGCTTGGCCGAGGAAGAGGTGATGACGAGCTTTCTTGCGCAATTCTACGAAGAAGTGCCGCCTGCACGGCTGATACTGGTGGATCGTGAATTGCCCGAGGCGGATTTGCTGGCCGAGGCACTGTGCGAAGCCGCGGGCGGCAAAGTGGAAATATCGGTGCCGCAGCGCGGGGATCGTCGGCGGCTGATGGAGCAGGCGCAGCGCAATGCGGTTGAGGCGCTGGAACGGCGGATGGCCGAAAGCGGGACCAAGGCCAAAGTCATGCGCGAACTGGCCGAGTTTCTGGAACTGCCTGAAGTGCCGCAGCGGATCGAGGTTTACGACAACAGCCACATTCAGGGCACCAATGCCTTGGGTGCGATGATCGTGGCAGGGCCGGAAGGCTTTGTAAAAGCACAATATCGCAAGTGGAACATCAAGACTGCGCAGACCAATGACGACTTTGCGATGATGCGCGAAGTGATGACACGGCGGTTCGGAAAAGCGCAGGAAGATGATCCGGATCGCGAGAACGGCATGTGGCCCG
>JADYXV010000283.1 GCA_020853995.1 Novosphingobium sp. | reverse complement strand
TCGCGCGCTTTTGCAAGATCGGGGACGGAAACGCCGATGTGCTGGATTGCCACCGCACCCATTTTTCCGGCCCCGATGCTCATATCTTAGAACTGCACGCGCTTGGTGAATCCGCCATCCACAACCAGATTGGTGCCCGTCGTATATATTGAAGCCGGGCTGGCAAGGAAGACCACAGCCTTTGCCACGTCATCCGGTGTGCCAAAACGGCCCAGAGCGAAGCCTGATTCAACGGATTTATACAATTCTGGAGCCGCACCTTCAATCACGTCCCAGCTGCCGCCGGTAAACTTGATCGGGCCGGGCGAAACCGCATTTACGCGAATGCCCTTGGGGCCAAGTGCCTGGCTGAGCTGGCCAGCATAAACGATCAACGCGCCCTTCAAAGCATTGTAGCCCTGCGGCACGATGAAGGTTTCCAGCCCTGCGGTAGACGAAAGAATGACAATCGATCCATCTTCAGACTTTTCAAGGAACGGTTCCAGCACCTCGACGCCGATGACCGATCCCATGATGTCGTGATCAAGGCCCTTTTGCCAATCGCCGGTCTGGCCCGATCCCGAAGTCGAAATCATCGGGATGAAGATATCGCAGCCACCCAGCTTTTCGGCAGCATCCGATAACCAGGCACGGTATGCGTCAGGGCCTGAATCCATGTCGAAGGCCGAGCCGAACACTTTACCGCCGTGCTTGCCAAATGATGCCGCTGCTTCGGCAACCTGTTCGGCATTGCGTGAACAAAACGCAACGTCTGCGCCTTCTGCCGCAAGAATTTCCAGCGTTGCACGGCCGATGCCCCGGCTGCCGCCGGTCAGGATAACCTTCTTGCCTTTAAGACCCAGATCCATGCGCTTTGCTCCTCAAATCCCGAAAATTCGTTGCCACCTTCCATGAAGGCGGCACGGCAGCGCAACTACTCCCCTTTTGAACAGGAATGGCGATTGCGTGCCCGATGTTAGCATATAACAAACGCAAATCGGGAGATGCAGGATGAAACGTCTGGATGGCAAGACCGCCGTAGTGCTTGGCGCAAGCAGCGCAGGAAACATGGGACAGGTCATCGCCCGGCGCCTGATGGATGAAGGCGCAACCGTCTTGGTCGCAGGCCGAAAGGAAAGCGTGCTGGCCGATTTTGCCGCCGCCACCGGCTGCTTGTGGACACCGTGCGACATTACCGACGAGGCCAGCGTCAACGCGCTTGCCGATACCGCAGCAACGCAAATGGGCGGGATCGACATTGCCATCAACGCCACCGGGTGGGGACTGCTCAAACCGTTTCTTGATGTGACGCGTGAAGAGCTGGACGCGATGACCGCGCTGCAATTGGTCGGCCCGCACCAGTTCTTTCAGGCGATGGTCCGCAAAATGGCCACGTCACTTGGCGGACGCGGCGGATCGCTGATCACCATCAGTTCGGCCACCGCCACGATCATGCTGAACGATCACGCCATTTACATGGGCACCAAAGCGGGCACCGATCACATCGTGCGCTGCATCGCGCATGAATTCGGCAGCGAAGGCATCCGCGCCAACTCGATCTCACCCGGCCTGACAGACACCCCGATGAATGAAGCTGCCAAGGGCGTCCCCGGCCTGTTTGAAAGCTTCCGCAACAGCTATCCGCTTGGCCGCTGGGGCACGTCCGAAGATGTCGCTGCCGCCGTGGCATTCCTTGCCAGCGACGAATGCTTCATGACCGGCGAAAACCTGCAAGTGAACGGCGGCCTCACCCTGCGCCGCAACCCGACGCGCGAGGAAATCAGCGCCAGCGTGGCAAAGGCGACGGGGAAGGGGTGAAACTGATGACGCACAATGCTGATGTTCCGGCCGTGATCCGCCCCGCCGATGTTGCGCAATGGGACGAGGAAGTTGACGTTGTTGTCGCAGGCCAAGGGGCTGCCGGCACTTGTGCCGCGCTTGAGGCCCATCGCGCAGGCGCGAAAGTGCTGATCATTGAACGCGCCTCAGGCGGCGGTGGCGCGAGCGCGCTGTCATCGGGCATCTGGTATCTGGGCGGTGGCACCGCCGTGCAACAGGCCGCAGGCTATGACGATGATGCCGAACAGCTCGCCGCCTTCCTGCTGGCCAGCTGCGATCCGCTTGATCCCAATGCCGCGATCGCCTTCGCTCACGACTGCAAGGACCACTTCGATTGGCTTGAGGCGCAAGGCGTCCCGTTCGAACGCACGTACTTCCCCGGCAAAGCGGTGTGGCTGGAAGACACCACGTGTCTGATGTGGACCGGTAACGAAAAGGCGTGGCCTTATCGCGAAGCCGCCCGTCCCGCCCCGCGTGGCCACAAAGTTGCAGGCGTGGGCGAAAATGCCGGTTCGGCAGGCATGAAGCCGCTGCTGGAACGCTGTGAGGCCGAAGGCATTGCCGCCATTTACGACAGCGCGGTCATCGCACTGGTGCAGGACGAGGCTGATGGCAGGGTGATCGGCGTCAAGGTGAAGCAACCGGGCGCGGAACTGTTCATCAAGGCGCGGCGCGGTGTAATCGTCGCTTGTGGCAGCCACAACATGTGCGAACCGCTGATCAAGCAGCATTTGCCGCTTTTGACCGATACCAGCGAACCGCTCGGCATACCCAGCAACGACGGCGCGGGCGTGCGCCTTGGCCTTTCGGCGGGCGCACATGCCGTGGCGATGGACGGGGTGATCCCCACCGCGTCAATCTATCCGCCCGGCCAGCTGATCAAGGGCATCGTCGTCAACCGCAACGGCGAACGCTTTGTCAGCGAGGATGTCTATCACGGCCGCCTTGGCAACTTCGTGATGGAGCAACCGGGGCAGGCGGCATACCTGATCGTTGACAGCGAAATCTTTGCCTATCCCGAAAACCCGCTGGCCAAGCACACGCTGGTCGATGGCTGGGAAACGGTCGAGGAAATGGAAGCGGGCCTTGGCCTGCCCGCCGGATCACTGGTGCAAACCATGCGCACTTACAATGCCGATGCCGCCAAGGGACAGGATTCGCGCTTTCACAAGCACCCTGACTGGATCAAGCCACTTGATCAGGGGCCATATGCCGCCTTCGACATCAGCTTTGACAAATCGCACTACCTGTTCATCACGCTGGGCGGGATCAAGACAGACGCGCTGGGCCGCGCGCTGGACCTGCATTCCAACATCATCGGCGGTCTCTATGTCGTCGGGGCAAGCGCTGCACACATCCCGCGCACGGGCAAAGCTTACGCCAGCGGCCTCAGCCTCGGGCCGGGCAGCTATTTCGGCCGTCGTGCCGGGCGCCACGCCGCCGGGGCAAACTGGGGCTGACAAATACGCGGTAAAGCGGCGGTTCGGGGCTGAACCGCCGCTTCATCCCGCTGCCAGCAGATCCTTGATTGCAGCGCGCAACTGGTCCTTGCGCACTTTGCCGCTGGCAGTGCGCGGGAAATCGTCGACTATCTCGAAGCGTTCGGGGATCTTCTGTTTGGCCATGCCCGATGCGCCCACATGTGCGGCCAGCGCGGCTGCATCGGCATCGCCGCACAAGATAACGTAGGCGCACACGCCCTCGCCCAGCCGGTCATGCGGCATGGCCACAACCGCGGCTTCGCGCACAGCGGGGTGGCTGTGCAGCACATCCTCGATCTCCTTGGCCGAGATATTCTCGCCGCCACGGATGATCAGGTCCTTCTTGCGTCCGGTGATGGTAATCGCGCCATCGGCGGACAGCACGCCCAGATCGCCTGTCCGGAAATAGCCATCGGGCGTAATCGCCTCGGCGGTCTGCGCCTGATCGGCATAGCCCATCATCATCCCCGGCCCACGCGCCAGAATTTCGCCCTCGGCCCCGCGCGGCAGATCATGGTCATCATGGTCCACAATCCGCACGTCGTAATCCACCACTTCGCCATCGGTCGTTGCGGCAAGGCGTTCGTCCTGCGGCCATCCGAACGATACCAGCGGCACTTCGGAAGCACCGAACACACGGAAAGCGCGCGCGTTTTCAAACGCGGCATTGGCTGCGGGAATCAGATCAGCCGGAACCGCCGCCCCGCCACAGGCAAAGAAGCGGAACGTGGGCAAGCCATTGCCCGCCGCGCGCGCGGCTGCTGCCAGTTCCACCAGAAAAGGCGTTGCCGCCACGGTGCCCACACAACTGTGCCGGTCTATCAATGCCAGCGCCGCATCGGCATTCCACGCTTCCATCAGCACTGACCGGATGCCGCAAATGAATGGCGCTTCCAGCCCGTTGGCATACCCCGAAACATGGGTGACCGGCGAAGGCATCAACGTTGCCTCGCCTGCCTTCATGCCCCAGTGCCGTCCGCTTTGCGCCACGATGTGCGCCAATGTGCAATGGCTGTGCAGCACGCCCTTGGGCCGTCCGGTGGTGCCCGATGTGTAAAGCACCATCTTTACACCCATCGGGTCCACAAAAGGTGCGGCAAAAGCGGTCTCTGCGCCCGCAGCCACCAAGGCCGCAAAATCATCCGGACCATCACCCCGCACGGTGAAAACATATTCAAGATCGGGCAGCGCATCACGGCAACGGCCCGCCATTGCAGCATAGTCCAAGCGCCGCCATTCCTGCGGCACAAAGATGGCCTTGGCGCGACAATCGCCCAGCATCATCAGCATTTCGGCATCGCGATAGATCGGCACAATCGGGTTGACGATCATCCCGCCGATGACCGCTGCCAGATTGATCACCGCCGCCTCGCGCCAGTTCGGCACCTGAAACGCGATCACATCGCCCGCGCCAAGCCCTCGCGCATGCAGCGCTGCGGCCAGGCTTTGCGCCTGGGCCAGCACTTGCGCAAAAGTATAGCTGCCTTCGCCATCGATAAAGCACACGAAATCAGGCGCTTGCTCCGCCCGTTCACGCGCCATGTCGGCCACCGTCTTCATCCCCCAAACGCCATCACGCGCGAAAGCCAGTTGATGCGGTGCCGGAATCGGGAGCCAGTCCCAAGGTTTTGCAGTATCTTTGATCATACCCCCCTGTCCCCCGCCCGCCCGTTGCCCTGCAATTGGCGAAAAGGCGAGTTCGACCATCAATATGGCGATGGTGACCGGGGCGGGCCTGGGATCAGAACCTAACGGAACGCGGTGATTTTTCCGCCGTCATCAAGGATATAAAGGGTTTCGTTGGCAACGATGGGGGCAAGGCTGATGGCCGAGCCGAGTTTGGCGAATTCGGAGACAG
>JADYXV010000282.1 GCA_020853995.1 Novosphingobium sp. | reverse complement strand
CGGTTTGCACACGCTCTACATCTCGCCGCTGAAGGCTTTGGCGCATGATGTGCAGCGCAATCTGCTGACGCCGATTGATGACATCGGGCTGAAAATGCGGGTCGAGACGCGCAGCGGCGATACCCCGTCCGATCGCAAGGCTCGGCAGCGGGCAAAGCCACCGCATGTTCTGCTGACGACGCCTGAATCGCTGTCCCTGCTTCTGAGCTATCCTGAATCTGCAACGATGTTTGCCGGGTTGAAGCGGGTGATAGTTGATGAAGTACATGCGTTCGCCACGGGCAAGCGCGGTGATTTGCTGGCCCTGTCGCTTGCCCGATTGCAGACATTGGCACCGGACATGCGGCGCGTGGCGCTGTCAGCGACGGTGGCTGATCCCGATGACTTTCGCCGATGGCTGGGGCCTGATGGTGACCCGGCTTCGGTGCGGCTGGTGCATGGTGAAACGGGTGCGCCGCCGGAAGTCCTGATCCTGAACCCCGAAGACCAGCGTGTGCCGTGGGGTGGCCATGCCGCAGCTTGGGCGGTGCCCCAGTTGTATCAGGAGATCCGCCGCAACAGGACCACGCTGATTTTCACTAACACACGGTTTTTGGCTGAATATATTTTCCAATTGCTGTGGGATGTGAACGACGACAAGCTGCCTATCGGCATTCACCATGGCTCGCTTTCGAAAGAGGCGCGGCGCAAGGTGGAGGGTGCAATGGCGCGGGGGGAATTGCGCGGGCTTGTCTGCACCGCCAGCCTTGATCTGGGGGTGGACTGGGGCGACATTGATCTGGTGGTGCAGATGGGCGCGCCCAAGGGATCGTCGCGGCTGCTGCAGCGCATAGGCCGCGCCAATCATCGGCTGGATTGCGCCAGTCGCGCGCTGCTGGTTCCGGGGAACCGCTTTGAATTTCTTGAGGCTTTTGCCGCGCAAGAGGCGGTGGAGGAAGGGCAGCGCGATGGTGAGGATTTCCGCGCCGGCGGGCTGGATGTGCTGGCGCAGCACGTGATGGCTTGCGCCTGTGCAGGGCCGTTTGATGAGGCTGCACTGCTGGCCGAGGTGCGCTCCTCTTACTCCTATCGCTGGATTGATGCGGCGCAGTGGGCGCGCGTGCTCGAATTTGTGGCGACAGGGGGCTATTCGCTGCGCGCCTATGACCGGTTCAAGCGGATTGTGCGTGACAAGCAGGGCACTTGGCGGCTGGTCCACCCTGAACACGCCGCACGGCACCGGCTGAATGCGGGGATCATTATCGATTCCGAAATGCTGGAAGTGCGGTTCCGCAACGGGCGCAGCCTTGGCCGGGTTGAAGAAAGCTTCGGTGCTTCGCTATCACCGGGCGATACGATCCGCTTTGCCGGGATGGACCTTGAAGTTGAGGCGTTGCGCGATCTTGAGTTGATCGTGCGCGCGGCCAAGAAGGCGGGGCAGATCCCCAGCTATATGGGTGCGCGGCTACCGTTGACGACGCACTTGTCCGTACGCGTGCGGGCACTGATGGTGGACCGTGCGGGTTGGGCGCGCTTTCCCGATGATGTGCGCGAATGGCTGGAGATGCAGGACTGGCGCAGCCGGTTGCCCGGCCCCGGCGACTTGCTGGCCGAGAGCTTTCCCCACAACGGACGGCATTATACGGTCTATTATACGTTCGAAGGCTGGAATGCGAACCAGTCGCTTGGCATGCTGATAACGCGCCGGATGAATGAGCGCGGGATGATGCCGCTGGGCTTTGTCGCCAATGACTATGCCTTGGCGATATGGGGCGCGCGGCCCGTGGACGATCCGGTGCCGCTGCTATCGCCCGATATTCTGACCGATGAATTTGTCGAATGGGTGCAGGAATCGCACTTGCTGCGGCGTGCGTTTCGCGAAGTGGCCGTCATTTCGGGGCTGGTTGAGCGGCAGCATCCGGGCAAGCGCAAGACGGGCAAGCAGGTGACGTTCTCGACTGACCTGATCTATGATGTGCTGCGCAAGTACGAGCCGGATCACTTGTTAATCGAGGCGGCTTGGGCCGATGCGCGGGCGCGGATGACCGATGTGGGGCGGTTGGGTGATTTGCTGGACCGGGCGGCGGGACAACTGGTGCATGTGAAGCTGGACCGTGTTTCACCCTTGGCGGTGCCGGTGCTGGTGATGATCGGGCGTGAAACGCTGCCCGCAGGCGCCGCGGATGACGAGATGCTGCTTGAGGCCGAGAGCCTTGCGGCGGCGGCGATGCGGGCTGATTGAGCGATCTAATAGCCAACGAAAATACGAGGGGCCGAGCACCCTCCCCGCTGCGACTAATCTCACCTGCGGTTCGATAAGTCTCGCTCCCCTCCCTTGAGGGAGGGGATGGGGGTGGGTGTTCGGCGCTTGTTCAAGTGAATGGCAACCCCACGCAATTAGGGAGCGGATTGCGCCGCTCCCTTTTCGTGTTTTGTGCAACCTTGCGGCTGGAAAACGTGAGGCTTCCCGTAAGGCTTATTGGGCCTTCTGGAACGTCGCGAAGTTTTCGTTGCCGACAAAGCCGAACTTCGTGACCTTTGAATCGGTGATGATCTTCATCACGCGGTTCGCGATCTCGTAGCTGGCGTATTCCTCAGGCTGGAACTGGAGTTCCGGCTCGGGGTTGATCGCCTTGGTCGATTGCAGGATCGATACGAGTTGGCCCTCGTTGATCGGCGCACCGTTCCAAAGGATCGTATTCGTCGCCGATAGCACCAGCTTGTTCTTGATCGGATCGATCTGAACGTCGTTGGTTGGCGGCGAAGGCTGCGGAAGGTCGATATTCACCGCGTGGGTAGCCACGGGGATGGTGATGATGAACATGATGAGGAGCACGAGCATGACGTCGATCAACGGCGTCGTGTTCATGTCCATCATCGGTTGGCCGTCATCGGCTCCTGCGCTCATTCCCATCTTAAGGTACTCCTGTTCGTTCTCTGGCCCGGTTGCGTTCAGTCAAACCCTTGCGGGCTTAACCGTTCGGATCAACCGGGGTGGAGATGAAGCCGACCTTGGGATAGCCAGCCATCTGGACGTTGTAGATTGCGCCAGCAATGCACTTCCAAGGGACGTTCACGTCGCCACGGATCTGCACTTCGGGAATCTGTTCCGGATCCATGTTGGCAGCCCCGCCTTCACGCTTCACAATCGAATCGAGACGATCGAAAGCCTTCTGGTAGAGTTCTTCGTTGTCGACCGGGATCTGATTGTTGAAATAGACGCGGCATTGGCCGGTGCGCGAGGAGCCGTCATAACCAGGCTCCCGTGGGCTACGGCCCGCAGCGTCTGTCGAAACGACCGAAAGCATCAGGTTGTCGACCTTGTCCTGCGATTCCTCGCTGGGAAGGACGGGCACCTTCATCTTTTCGATAGACTGGATTGCGACCGGCACCGCGATGAGGAAGATGATCAGCAGCACCAGCATCACGTCCACGAGCGGCGTGGTGTTGATGTCCGACATCGGGCGTTCCTGACCGCCAGCGCCGCCTACAGACATTGCCATGGGTTACATCCTATCTGTTCTGATCCGCGAAAAGTTGCCGGAGCGTTCCCAGTGGGAGGAGCTCCGGCAGAAGCCCCGCGTAGAACAGGTCGGCGTCTAGCGCCGACCAGAGGTTTCAAAAATTACTTCTTGACCGGAGCGGCCGGAGTAGCAGCAGGCGCAGCCTTGAGAGCCGGCTTGATGACACCCTTGGAGTTGATGTTCGCCAGAAGATCGGTCGAGAAGCCCGTGAGCAGTTCTGCGATCTTCTTGTTGCGAGCCTGCAACCAGTTGTAAGCGAGCACGGCAGGAACAGCCACGAGCAGACCGAGAGCGGTCATGATCAAAGCTTCACCCACAGGGCCTGCAACCTTGTCGATCGATGCCGAGCCGGAAAGGCCGATAGCGATCAGAGCGTTGTAGATGCCGACCACGGTACCGAACAGACCGATGAATGGCGACGTTGCACCCACGGTTGCAAGGAAAGGCAGGCCGCCAGCAAGTTTCGAGTTGATGGCTGCTTCCGAACGGGCGAGCGAACCGTGGAGCCAATCGTGTGCTTCCATCGAGTCGGTCATCTTGCCGTGCTGGTCTTCGGCATTGAGGCCATCGTCAACAACCTGGCGCCAAGCGCTGTTCTTGTCGAGCTTTGCCGCGCCTTCACGGAGCGATGGAGCGCGCCAGAACGTGCTGATGTTGCCGTACTGCTTGAGGATCTTGTTCTGTTCGAACAGCTTGGTGAACATGATGTAGAACGAACCGAACGACATAATCCCCAGGATTACGAGCGTTGCGATGCCGATGTAGTTCGGCTTACCATCTGGAAACAGGGCTTCCATCAGGCCGAAGGACTTCTGCGGCGCGGCGTTGGTGGCCGCAGCGGCAAGGCTGTAGATGAACATTGCGAGTCTTCCTCTTCAAATCAAATCAAAGTGCGTGAAAGCCAGTCGAACGGGCTTTCGTGTCCGTTCGGCTGGATCAGTCCTTTGGAATGACCCAGCGAATTGAGTTCGAATATGAGCCCGTAGTGGGATTGCCATCACCATCTGTCGCGGGCGCAAAGCGCGCGCGGCGGCGGATGTTGGCGCAGGCCGCTTCGTCAAGATCAGGGCTGCCGGATGAACGCGTCACCTGACAGTCAGTCACCTTGCCGTCGGTTCCCACCGTGACACGGAAACCCGTTGTGCCTTCACGCTCTTCGCGAAGTGCACGCGAGGGGTAGTCATTCGACGTCGCCCAGTTGCCCGGATTACCCTTTGGCGCCGCGCCCTTTGGCTGGAACCGTGGAGCAGGCGGAGCAGCAGGCGGCGCTGGCAATGCCACAGGCGTCGGCGGAGGCGGCATGGGAGGCGCCTCGTTGACTGTCTGAACCTGTGGTGCAGGCGCGTTAAAGCTGATCGGCGGCGGAGGCGCGACGATCGGCGGTGGGGGCGTGTCATCCTTAGGAGGAGGAGGCGGCGGCGGTTCTTCCGGCGGCTTCTCTTCTTCGATATTAACAGCCGAGGTTACAGCTTTCACCTTCTCATACGCCTCGGACGCCAGCCCGGAGACCAGCGCATACCCGATAACGACATGAAGGACCGCAACGATGATGAGCGCGGTCACCTTGTTACCGCTCATCTGTTGGTCAACGTATGCCATTCAGCTCCAATACTCCTGATCGCCCACTAGGGCCTGGAGCACGCGGATACGGCCCTGACCAAAGTGGGGCCTGCACGCAAGATCGGTGATCCGCGCGAAAGCCAATCCAGCAAATTTCAATCCACCCTGCCGGCAACCCGGTCCGCCGACAGCAACCCGGGTGGGTTGGCGGCGGCAAGCGTCGGGCTGCTTGTTTTTGGATTGCCCGAACGAGGGGCATTCTTAACGGCGAAGCCAAAGAGGCGCAAATGCTTTATCCGTTAACTGTCGATTCATGGTTGCACTGGCTGAAATCGGTGCAAATCGGAGCAAGACGGCGTTAACGCGCTGCGCTGGAGAAACATATATGATTGCGTCCGCAGTACGATTTACGCTGTCCACTGTCACAATGATGGGGCTTGCCGGCATCCTTTTGGCAACACCGGCAACGGCCCAGCAAAGCGCGATTCGCGACGGGGGAGCCTTGG
>JADYXV010000281.1 GCA_020853995.1 Novosphingobium sp. | reverse complement strand
TCCATGAAACGCGCCCCTCGCAGACGTCAACGCCATGATTTATATGCGAAATATCACGATTACGACAGCGAAATCAGCGACTTACTTGGAGAATGTGGGGTTAAGAATAAGTATCTTTGACCACTTCTTAGCGGATATTCCCTTAAATAATCATGACTTATCGCCAACAATTAGCCGCAATTCCACCACAGGATTTGCATGCTGGGTGCGACTGAAACATTGCGGGATCCTCGGGAAGGGGTTTGTCATGCCACTACGCTGTTTGCGGGCGCGTCGGGACTTTGCATCCGACGAAGACGGTGCCGCCACGATCGAGGCTGTGCTGTGGCTACCGATGTTCTTTTACATCCTCAGCCTGTCGGTTGACGTCACCATGATCTTCCACTCCTACAGCCGCATCGTGCGCGCGGTGGAGGACGTGAACCGCGGCCTGTCGGTCGGGCGTATCCCGTCGATTGAGGCCGGCAAGTCAAAACTCGCCGCCAGCCTCACAAACTATGACGGCATGACCAGCAGCATCTCGATCGTCGATGGCGTTGTCGTCACCAACGTGTCGGTCCCGGTTTCGAGCCTTGTGGTCACTGGCGCGGCCTCGCTCCTCATGAGCAATTCCGTCCAGGTTCGGACCCAACAGTATGTGGAGTTCTGACATGATCAGTTCACGCGCGCGGAGCTTCCTGTACGGCACTGACGGTGCCTTGGGCGTCTATGGTTTCATCCTGTTCCTGACGATCTGCATAGTCAGCGGCCTGTCGCTTGACGTGGCGAATGCCTACAAAGTGCGCAGTATCATTCAGGTCGCGGCTGACAATGCCGGTCATACGGCGCTGGTGACACGTCTTGACGCCGGTAAGGAGCAGGCGATCCAGAACGCGGTCGCTGTGGCTTCCGAGAACCTCGGCAGTAACGAAGTCGGCGATGTCGTCGCCGCGGAGGACATAGAATTCGGCACGTGGGACCCCGCCACGCGCGTCTTCACCCCTGACCCCGACTCGATCAGCGCCGTCAAGGTCGTGGCCCACCGCGACCGTTCGCGCGGCAATGGCGTCACGACCTTCCTTCTGTCGGCCGCCGGACTTGCGGCTTGGGATGTGGCCACGGTTTCGGTCTATGAAACCTATCGCCCGAGCTGCCTGCGCGAAGGCTTCGTCGGCGATAAACAGGTGGATATCCAAAGCAACAACGGGTTCGAGAATGGATTTTGCATGCATTCCAACGCCTCGATCTCGATCAACAACAACAACTATTTCGAGGCGGGAACCATCGTTTCGATGCCGAATGTAGATGATCTGGATGTCTCGGCTTCCGGTTTTGTGAGGAATGAGGGCCTTCTCGAGGCGCTGCGTGAATCCTTCTACAACATCCGCGTCATCAAGCGGATCGAGGACATCATCGCGGCGCTGCAGACGGGTGACCTGACCACACTGAAACAGTTGGCCGCCGGCGGACCAGAAAATGCCTTCAGCTACATCACCAATTCGACGCCGATTGATGTCGCGAGCTGTGATCTCGATGCGGCCGACCTGACCGTGGGGCGGATCCACAGGATAGAATGTGGCGGCACGCTGAAGATCACGGGCACGATCACGCAGGTAGCGTTGGTCACCAGTGCGCCGATCCAGTTCGAGAAGGAAGGGCAATTCGAGGACGTGATCATCGCCACGACCAATACTGGTGATATGTCGCTGAAGGGCCCCGCCGGCAGCGGCGGCAAGAAAGGCAGCGGCCTTGACAACATCTCGTTCGGCAAGAACGACGATTGTGCCGTCGGCGGCGGTGTTCAGCTTGTGACCATGGGCGGTGTGCATATGGCGGCGGGGCTGAACATGTTCGGCTCGCAGATTCTGGCGGTGAAAGAGATTGAATTCACTGCCAACGCCGACGGGATCCAAGGCGTGTCGATGATCTCGGCCGACACCGTGTCCGGCACCTCGAACATGCAGATGGGCTTCTGCGGCGCCGGCATGGAGAACAATTTTGAAGTCGATTACTACCGCCTTGCCTACTGACCGGGCAGAGCAGGTGTGAACCAGCAATCGCGCCATACAGCAGTGTGGCGCGATTGCGTTGCGCGGCCTCAGGCGCTCCGTTTGGCGGCGGATCGGTCGGCGGGATCGTCGATATTGATCTGATAACTGCCCGGAGCAAGGGGGCGTCCGCCGGGGGCGGGCAGAATGATCGTATGGGCTTCAATGGTGCCAGGCGGGAAGAACTTCTCCGCATGCTTGAATTTTGGGCCGGGGGCGAAGCGGAATGCCTCCATATATTGGCCTTCTAGTCCGGTCGCCTGTTTGCCACGACGGGCCGCCAGTTCCAGAGCCGCCAGCACATAGCGGCGTGGCTTTTGGCTATGATGCTGGCGCAGGCACTCGAACTTCCTGTCTTGATGACGGCCGATATCGACGAAATGGGTAGGCTGAAAATGTGCGCCTTTCATCGTGTCGACATGGATGATCGGGAAATCGTCGCCAGCCGCAAGTCCTACCACCCCAGATAGCGCCCGATGGTCGATGTGATAGTCGTTCGGGCTGTGGGTAATGATCACATCGGGCTGTTCGGAATGAGCGACCGTTTGCAGGTGGTTTGCCAGCCGGAAGCGGTTTGGAGCGATGCCAAGGTCGGTCAGGCCAGCGGTGACAAGCTTCGCGCCGATCATCGCGGCCGAACGTTCTGCTTCAGCGCGCCGGACCTCCGACAGGTCGCGTCCTGCGGTCCGGTCCTTGGTGCCCATATTTCCCTGTGCGGCGATAAAGATCGTCACCGACGCCCCCGCCTCGCGCCAGGCAAGAAGGGTGCCGAATGCGTAGATTTCGGCATCGTCCGGATGGGCGCCGCAAAAGAGGATTTTCATCTGCTTTCCATTCCGAAGGGCCGATCCTTGCTGAGGGTCTTGCTTGAGAATGTGATCTAACACATTTCAATATCTAGTTTTTTCTGTAGAGCAGAGAGAACAGTCGCGCGCGCACTCTCGATCTCTTCTGCGGTCATTGGCCCGCGCCCTTTGCTGTGCGGATAGGCCCTGAGCGTGGAACCCCACAGCTGGCGCGCATAGATCCGGTCCGGCCCGCTGTAGCTTTCGCCCTTGTACTGTTCGGGGATGAAATAGTGCGAAGGGAAGACCGTAATCTTGGCCCGCAGGTCGCGGTTGGCATGAAAGAACCGTCTGAGGAACCCGTTGCCGGTCGTGGTCCAGGGGTTGTTCATTTCATCAGGCTTCAGGTGCGACAGTTCCTCGATCACCCGCCCGATCACGGGATTGCCCGGTTCTGACGCCAAGAAGGGCGACATCATGCCGGTGCGGCCTTCGGGAAATTCATAGACCGTATAGGCGCGGGCTTCGCACAACAGCGCGTCGACCGGGTGAAGGCAGATCGAATCCGCCTCGGGCAGGAAGCCGCCTTGCTCGAAAAGGATCTCGTAGCGCATCAGGTCAGAGACGCCCGCATATTTGCCCCGGCGGAAATATTCGTTGATCTGCACCTGATTGCGAAAACGGCGGCTGCACAGATAGTCATTGTCGTAAAGCCGGTAAGTCCAAGCGGGATGGGCGTCTTTCCAGCTTTGCATCCAGTCTTTCGGTGCGGGATGCGGGCCGATCCAGATATGGCCGATTGTGCGGGGAACCACGTCACGCCTCTCATAGGGAACCGGGGCAAGGTAGGGGGGGGGCTGCGCCAAGTAAAGTGCCGCGATAGCGTGCCCTGCCGCCATCGGGCCAGCCTTTTGCGACAAACTTTGTCGTGGACTGTGCAGGAAACACCCGACTTCTCTTGAATAAATGCCACTAACCCGGTTCAGTGCCGGGCAGGGCAGGAGGCATTCGGCATGCGGTATTCGGGCTTCAGAGTGTTCACCGAAGGGCTATTCGGTAACAAGGGCTGGAAGCCGGTCTGGCGCGAGCCTGAACCGAAGACGGAATATGATGTGGTGATCATCGGTGGCGGCGGGCATGGGCTGGCAACGGCCTATTATCTGGCCAAGAACCACGGGATCACCAATATCGCGGTCTTGGAGAAGGGCTATATCGGCGGCGGCAATGTGGGGCGCAATACAACGATTGTACGCGCGAACTATTTCATGCCGGGCAATTCCGAATTCTACAGCCATTCGCTGCGGCTTTGGGAAAAGCTTGAGGGCGAGCTGAACTACAACGTCATGCATTCCCAGCGCGGCCAAATCATCCTGTTCCATTCCGATGGTCAGCGCGATGCGGCGGCGCGCCGTGGCAATGCCATCGTCAATCAGGGCGACGACGCCGAACTTCTGAGCCGCGATCAGCTGAAACGGATGTTGCCTTATCTCGACTATGAACAGACCCGTTTTCCGATCTATGGCGGGCTGATCCAGCGTCGGGCGGGCACGGCGCGCCATGATGCGGTGGCCTGGGGGTATGCGCGGGGTGCCGACAGTCGCGGTGTCGATCTGATCCAGAATTGCGAAGTGACAGGCATCGACGTTCTGGGCGGCAAGGTTACGGGGGTGCAGACCACCCGCGGCCCGATCCGTGCCAAGAAGGTCGCGATCATTGCCGCGGGCCGCTCAAGCCAGGTGGCGGCGATGGCGGGGATGCGCCTGCCGATTGAATCCCACGTGCTGCAGGCCTTTGTCACCGAGGGGCTGAAGCCGGTGATCGACCATGTGGTCAGCTTCGGTATGGGACATTTCTACATCAGCCAGTCCGACAAGGGCGGGTTGGTCTTCGGCGGAGATCTGGATTTCTACGCCTCTTACGCGGCGCGGGGGAACCTGCCGATGCTCGAACATGTGATGGAGGC
>JADYXV010000280.1 GCA_020853995.1 Novosphingobium sp. | reverse complement strand
TTCACCTGGCTTTGAAAGGCACTGAAGGCCTCAAGCTTGCGGTCGAGGGTAGCCGAGATGTCGATGAACACATTTGGCACGAAGGCAGGGGTGATTCCCGGTGAAAACCAGTTCGTTTCGGATAGGGTTTCATAGGCATAAATACGTTTGGGGGCCGTCAAACTGCGTGGTCTTGCGGCAACAAGTGCCCCAAGAAAGCTCAGTTGATGATCAAGGTGGATATCACCGATGAACGGCACAAACAGCGTGTCGGGCTGGATCTCGCAGATCAAATCCGAAAAGTGCGCGTTGATCAGGGCAGCCGGTAGCGTGTCGAGCGCGGCTGCAGGCAGATCAAGGTGCCGCAGTTCGGTCGTCCCGAGGATCTTGTGAGCGGTGACGGCTTCGCCTGCGACCTGTTCGACAAACGCCCTGGAATAGGCAGGCTCCTGCCCTTTGGTCATGATGGCTGCAATCACGGCCTGCCCTGCATCAGCCAGACGCGCGATCGTGCCGCCGCAGCCAAGAACTTCGTCATCTGGATGCGGGGCGATCACCAAAGTCTTGCCGAAGTGTTTCAGATCAGTCACTTAATTCCCCAATACTGCGTGCTTGACGGGTCGGTAGCCTTCCGGCCCTTCCCATTCTTCAAGGCGCAAAAGACCGTCGCCAGTAGCCACGGTTAACGATGCACCATCAATTTCGACAACTTCGCCGGGTTGGCCTTCTTGATGAGGACCATCAGCGGGCAAGGCACTGCGCCAAATCGTCACCTGCCCGCCCGGAACCGGAATGAACGCCCCAGGATAAGGCCGGCCTACTGCCCGCACCAACCGGTCGATTTCGACAGCGGGCTGGCTCCAATCGATAAGTCCGTCGTCTTTCGTGCGCTTTGTCGCATAAGTTGCGCAGCGTTCATCCTGCACTTTGCGTGGCGGTGAACCTCCTGCAATGGCCACCAGCGCCCCGTCCATCATGCTGGCCAGTGCTTGCATATGCTTGGCATACAGGCTTTCTGCGCACTCATCCGGCGCAACGTGAAAGAACTCTTGCGCCAGCAGCGGCCCGCTGTCGACGCCATCGTCTATCCAGAAAAGCGAGCCTGCCGTGATTTTTTCATCCAGCAGGATAGTCCAGGGGATTACCGCCCTTCCCCGCAATCGCGGAATGGCGGCGGGGTGATAGCCGACCGTTCGTCCGGGCGCGATCGCACAGAACTCCGGTCCGCAAATCTGTGACCAGCCGATAACGAAGATGTAATCTGCATTGACCGCCCGGATCGCCGCAATCGTCTCTGCATTGTTCACCTGTCGCGTGTGATGCAACGCTGCCCCCGCCTTGGCAGCATCCGGCCCCAGATCGACATAATCCGAATGACGAGAATGCGCCTCCGGCGGAAGCGTCACCACAAGCGCAAGATTCCAGTCGGAACGGGCGAACGCGGCAATGGCAACCTGGGTGCTTTCCACAGCACCGATGATGACTGCGGTCATCTGCGCCTTATCAGTTTTCATGCGGCGTACGGGATCGTCTGGGATTGGGCGCGCTGCATCGGGCCATCGTGTGCGATAAGGTCCATGGCATCCAGAAGCATGTGGTTGACGATCTTCACATCATAAGTCTGCTCCGCGATCTCGCGAGAGCGGCGTGACATTTTTCTCAGCATTTCAGGATCTTCGACCAGTCTGATCATAGCTTTTGCCAAGTCCTGCGGTGACTTGGCAGGAACCAGCAGACCATTGCCTTCATGTTCGATGGGGTCACGGCATCCCGGCATATCGGTCGTAATCACCGCACGGCCACTCGACATGGCCTCAAGGATCGTCCGGGGCAGGCCTTCGCGGTAAAACGATGGCAGAACGAACACGCTACACTGGGCCAGATAAGGCCGCACATCGCGGGTCTCGGCCAGAAACTCTACCGGATATTCTGATGACAGGCGGTGCACTTCAGCTTCGGAAATGCCGGTACGGTTGCTCTCTTCGGGACGCCCGAGAAGCTGGAACCGGACATCGCCATATTGCCTCTGCACAATCCGCGCAGCCTCAAGGTAATCATAAACGCCCTTGTCCCGCATCAACCGGCCCATCATCAGAAAGACAGGCGCTCCATCGCGCAGCGGCGCTTCGACGTAGTGTTGCGTATCAACACCTGATCCCGGCACTTGCAAAACCCTGTGCCGCTCATCAATGATACCGGCTGCAATCATATCGGGACGGTCATCGCGGTTGAACACGAACAGCGTAACCGCCTTCTTCAGCGCAGCCCGGTACAGGCGACTAAAGATACCGCGAACCACTACGCGATCTTGCGCATCTTCGCTGAACAAATGCCCCAGCCCCGACATCAGCGCATGAAATGGCGCCTTGCCATAAAGCCTTGCTGCAATACCGCCATAGATGATCGGCTTCTGGGTATAGGCCACAATGACATCGGGCCGTTCCTTGCGCATCAACCGCCAATAGGCGAACAGGGTTTGCAAGTCCTTGAAAGGGTTGGTTCCGGTACGATGCATCGGCACAACCCGAAGCTCTATCCCCATGGCCTTGAGGCCGGCTTCAACTGCACGATCATAATCAGGCGCCACGGCCAGAACTTCGTGGCCTTGTTTGCGCAACTCTGCCAGCAGCGCGCCCCGGAAATTCAAGAGTGAAAACGCAAGACTCGAAAGAACCAGAACTTTCACGAGTCGCTCCTTGTTTTGTGCAAATTGTTCGGACAGGATGATGCCGCGCGCAAACAACGCACCCACTCTGCCTATATAGAGACGGCCAACCGGCCATCTGAGCAACTCGGCCTTGGGGTATTAGCCGTTTGCGCCAGAGGTTGTGCTAAAGAGACATTTTTAGACACTCGCATGCCACCCACTAACACTTGCGAGCAGTGACCTCTCCGAAATCACGACCCAACCTGCCAATTTGACCATTAGGGCTAGTGTATCTTTGTGCCCGCGCAGTTTCCGCCAAGGCACGGTAACACTTCGTTAACACTCATCTTTGTGAGCGCGAGTCCGATGATGGCATCTGGCTCGCGATGGTTATCAAGGTCGCAGCACATGACGAACTTTCCAGCAGAAGTGGCCTCCATTTCAGCCCGCCAGAACGAAACGGCACCCGCCACTGTCGAACTGTCCGCAGATCACGGCGGCACAAGCCCATATTGGTCCCTCCTCCGGCGGATGCGGCCGAAGTCAGGCTTGCGCCGACTTGCGCGCACATGTGTCGTGGTCTCTCTTGATTTCATGGTCATCGCGATCACGCTGTCATTCCTGATCAGTCTGGAACAGGCCAGCGGCCTTACGACCAGGATCATGAACCCGTCGTTTGTCGCGCTGTTCTCGGCGGTGACAACCTTCTGCTTCGTGTCTGCCGGACTATACAAACAAAACTGGCGCTTTGTATCGCTGGCTGATTGCAGCACGCTGTTGCTGACAGTGTCGGGCTCGCTTGCCGTGGCCTGGATCACGTCGCTGAGCGTATCGGAACTGTTCAATCTGGGTGTGGCCGTCTGGCCCCTGATGGTGGTTCATTTCTGCGTTTCGGCCATCTTGATGCTGACAATGCGGATGCTGCGCCGTTCGGTCCGCGAACTGCACGCCCGCTTTTTGAACGATACGGTTGCCGCCGGGGCCAGCAAGTCAAAGCGCATCGTACTTATCGGCGATCCCGAATGGGCGGTTTCCGTCATCGACCTGATGCGCGCCAACAAAGCAACTCCGGTAAGTGTTATCGGCGTGCTGCTGCCGCGCCGTGCAGATACGATCACCCGCTTGGCAGGCATTCCCGTGCTAGGGTGCCATTTTGATTTCGCACAATCGCTCGAAACTTTGGCGCTCAAAGGCAAAAAGCCTGATGCAGTGGTGGTTTGCGACGATGGCGTTAACCTGAGCGACATGGAAATGGCGCAGGTCATGCGGCAGGTCCGTGAGCACGGGCTGGAAATCATCCGTATCAATGATCCATGGAACAAGCTGCTTGAGCGGCCGCCAAGCGTTGATTTTGACAAGCTGCCGATCAGTGATCTGCTAGGTCGCAAGGAAGTCGAACTCAAAGGTGACGCGATCAGCCGGCAAGTCCTTGGCCAATGCGTGCTGGTAACGGGCGCAGGCGGGACCATCGGCGGCGAGCTTGTGCGCCAGTTGGCAGGGTTCCGTCCGGCCAAGCTGGTTCTGGTCGATCACTCCGAATTTGCTCTCTATTCGGTCGAAATGCGTCTGCGCGAGGCATATCCTGATCTGAACATCGTCCCGGAACTGTGCAACATCCGCGATAGTCTCGAAGTCCGCCGCATGTTCGCGCGCCACTTGCCTTCAATAGTATACCATGCCGCAGCGTTGAAGCACGTACCGATGGTCGAGATGAACCCTTGCGGTGGTGCCCATACCAACATCATCGGCACCAGAAACATCGCCGATGCCGTGTGCGAATTTTCGGCACGAGCGATGGTCCAGGTCTCGACCGATAAGGCGGTGAACCCGATCGGGCTGATGGGTGCAACCAAGCGGGTTGGCGAACTTTACTGCCAGTCGCTGGATTTCTGCGGCATCGACGATAACGACGCCCCCCGTTTCATGACGGTTCGGTTTGGCAACGTGCTCGGCTCCAGCGGGTCGGTAGTTCCGCTGTTCAAGCGTCAATTGCTCGAAGGTCGTCCGCTGACGATCACGCATCCTGACATCGAACGCTTCTTCATGAGCGTGCAGGAAGCCGTGCACCTGATCCTTGAAAGCAGTTCGCATGCGCTTGAGGCAAACTCCACCCGTGGCAGCATCTTCGTGCTTGATATGGGCGAGCCGGTGAAGATCATCGATCTGGCGCGGCGGATGATCCGTCTGTTCGGTCTGGAGCCGGAAATCGACGTGCCAATCCAGGTCGTCGGCCTGCGCCCTGGCGAGAAGCTGTTTGAAGAGCTGTTCGACAGCTGCGAAGAAGAAGTGGAATCCGGCATCAACGGCCTGCAGGAAGCACGCTCGAAGCCCATTCCCCTGCCCCTTATTACAAAGGCGATCGACCAGTTGCATGCCGCAATCCGGGCAGGCAACGCCGCCGAAGTCCTGCAAATCACGCACACGCTGGTCAAACTGCCCAGCAGCGGCGTGGATATGACAAGCCTTTACGAAAAATCACCAACGGCCTGGCGCGCAATTGGTCCCAAACTGGTGATGGAAGCTTAACCAATGCACAGCACGACAGCCGTGAAGGCCGATTTGCAAGTCATGCCACGTAAAGTGGCATCACGCTGGCCCATGCATGAAGCAGACGAGATCGCCGCAGCGGTACAGGTACTGCAAAGTGGCCGCGTGAATGCCCTTGTTCACGGCGATGAAACGCGGGGGTTCGAGAAGGAGTTTTCCGAATTCATCGGAATGCCCTTCGCCTGCGCCGTGGCAAACGGCACCGTGGCGCTGGAACTTGCCTTGCGGGCATTGGGTGTCGGACCGGGCGATGAAGTCATCGTTCCTGCCCGCAGCTTCTTTGCCAGCGTCAGCTGCGTGCTGGCCGTGGGGGCAGAACCGGTATTTGCCGACGTCCTGCTCGACACGCAGAACATTGATCCTGCATCGGTTGCGCGGATGATCTCGCCTCGTACCCGCGCGGTAATCTGTGTGCATCTGGCGGGCAAGCCTTGCGATATGGATGCACTTGTTCCGCTGTGCAAAGACCACGGAATTGCGTTGATCGAAGATTGTGCGCAGGCACACGGTGCCACTTATCGCGGGCAACAAGTGGGCTCTTTTGGTGATTGTTCGGCGTTTTCGTTCTGCACTGACAAAATCATGTCTACCGGCGGCGAAGGCGGCATCGCGCTGTTCCGCACACATGAAGCGTGGGAAACCGCGTTCGCCTACAAGGACCACGGCAAGAACCCGGTAAAGATGCGGGCTCCTGCGATTGGTGCGCCAGGCGAATTTCGTTTTACCCATGACAGCTTCGGATCAAACTTCCGGCTAACCGAACTTCAAGCCGCAATCGGCCGCGTCCAGCTTACCAAGCTGCCCCGATGGCTGGAAACGCGCAGGGCAAACGCAGCGCGCCTGATGGCTGCTCTGGACAAATTGCCGGGATTGATTGTTGATCCCGTCCCGGACGTATCTGAATCTGCCTGGTACAAGTTCTACGTAAGGGTTGATCCTGCACGGCTTCCTCGCGGCATGACCCGATCCGACGTGCTGGCCGGACTGATTGCGCGCGGCATCCAGTGCGGCAGCGGATCTTGCCCGGATATGAGCCGTGAAGGAGCCTTCGGAACTGCAAACCCCCGGCGCGATGGCGAACTGGTCTGTGCCCGGGAACTGGGCGGCACCACGATCATGCTTCCGGTCGACCACTTGCTGACAACCGAGGATATCGACGCGATGATTGCCGCTTTCCAGGAGGTTCTGGCATGAAAGAACAGACACTTCCCACGGTCCGGCCAGCCTTTATCGTGATCGGTGCGGTAAAAGCTGCAACCACATGGATCCAGAAGCAATTGCAGGGTCATCCGGCAATCTTCCTGCCCGATGTCGAACCGCATTACTTCAGCAGTGAATACGAACGCGGCCCGGCCTATTATGACGATCTGTTTCGCCCGGCCCAACCCGGCGCCATCCTGGGTGAAAAGTCGGCCGATTATCTGGCCCACCCGTTTGCCGCCGCGCGCATTGCGCAGACATATCCCGATATCAAGCTACTGGTGCAATTCCGCAATCCGGTTGACCGCGCCTATTCGGACTACAAGATGCTATACCGGCGCGGCACTATCCGCGGTGCGCCAGAGAAATTTCTGACCACTCCTGATTGCGAACAGCCGCGCTTCCTGCGCGACGGTCTCTACGCAGAGCATCTCGCCCGCTGGTTCGACCTGTTCCCGCGCGAGAACATCTTGCCGTTTCTGTATGACGACGTCCGGGACCGGCCCGAAGAGACCTTCCGCAAGGTCTGTCAGCATATCGGCGTAGAGCCAAGGGCAACGGTCATCGCGACACGACGCGAAAATGACAGTTCGGAACGGTTCCTGCCCTTGCCCGTGCGCAAGGTTCTGTCGCCCCTGAAAAGCGCAGTTGCACCCTTGCGTAGCCAGCGCTGGTTCCAGGCGACCAGAGGAATGATGGCGCGGCAAATTGCGTACCCTCCGCTTTCACCCGCATTGCGTACCCATCTTGAACAGTTCTACCAGGATGATCTGGCAAAACTTGAAACCATGCTGGGTTGGGATCTGAGCCATTGGCGCAAGCCACTTGTCAAAAGGGCGACCGCGTGATCCGGTCACACACGAAAACCTTGGGTCAAAGTTCAAAAAAGGAATGTGTTATGAGAGGTGTTTTCCCTTCGGTGTTCAAGGCATTAACTGCCACCTGCATGCTGATGGCCACAACCGGCTGTGCCAGCGGCGTTGACAATCTGGCTCCTTTGCCGGTGCAGGCGGCCTCTGCCGAATATCGCATCGACACAGCCGACAAATTGCGGATCGTCGTGCAGGAAATGAAAGACCTTTCCAGCGACTATGTGGTTGACGAAGCGGGATACGTTGCGTTTCCGCTGATCAAGCGGGTGATGCTGCGCGACAAGACTTTGCGCGAGGCCGAAGGTGAGATCGAACGGGTTCTCACCAGCCAGAACATTCTGGTTGATCCCAAGGTCAGCATTCAGCCTCTGGAATTGCGCCCGCTTGCCATCCTTGGCGAAGTGAACCGCCCCGG
Source organism: Novosphingobium sp. (assembly GCA_020853995.1). Lineage (GTDB taxonomy): Bacteria > Pseudomonadota > Alphaproteobacteria > Sphingomonadales > Sphingomonadaceae > Novosphingobium. The sequence goes on along the minus strand of JADYXV010000280.1, from coordinate 5,626 downwards.
TGAATATGCATTCCGCCAGGGAATGACTGTTTTTGCCGCCGTTTCGGCAGCTGGCGGTTACACTTACCGCGCCAACACCCAAAAGGTCATGATCACACGCACGGTCAACGGCAAATCAGTCAGCGGTACGGCAACCGATGATACGGTTATCCTGCCTGGTGATCGCATCAAGGTTCTGGAGCGCTGGTTTTGAAACCGATGTCGAAATACGCCAAAAAGCTGCTGTGGCTATCCGTCCTGCTGGGATGGAACGGTGCCGCACGCGCCCAATCAACCATTGCTCCAGCCGTCGATTCGCCGGACAATCCCGAATATGTCAATCGGGGGGTCCAGCTGGGATCAATCAAACTTGTACCCACGTTTGATTTCGCCACGGAATACAACGACAACGTTTATGCCGCGCCCAATAACGGCAGTTCGGATGCGGTGTTCATCGCAAGCCCGCAATTGCGGGCGACATCGTCACGCGGGAACATTGATTTCAACGCCTTTGGCCGGATGAACATCACCCGGTTTGCCTCGTTGAAAACGGAAAACTCGGTTGCTGCGGCCACCTCGACTGGCGTCCTTTGGCGTGCCCGCGAAGGCGTCAGCCTTGGGGGAGATGTCGGCTATAACCGGCTCGTCGAAGATCGCGGCGATGTCGAGCGACTGCGCAACCCCGCATCAGGACCACGCCTGACCGAAATGCTCAGCGCCAGCATGAAATTCCGGCATGAACGCGGGCGCCTGCGCTTTGATCTCAATGGTCTGGTGCAAAAGTACGATGCACTTGCAGCCCGCGATGATGATCGTGATTTCACGACTTACAGCCTCGCTGCAAAAGCGGGCACGCGCATAACCGGCACCACGTACATCACGGCAACGGCCTTTGTGTCGCACCGCGATTTTCGCATACCGGATCTGGCCGGGGGTTTCAGCCGCAATTCAAACACCTATGGCGCGCGGGCCGGTCTTGATTTCACATCAAACGCGTTCCTTGACGGACACATCGGTGTGGGCGTGTTCCGTTTCAATGCAACCGCCGCTGAAATCGAGGATCACACCGGCCTTTCGGTGGATGCCAACATAACGTACCGGCCACGCCGCCGCACCGCGATTGTTCTCAATGCGTTTCAGGGGGATGTCGCAACCTTCCGGCTGGGCGCTGCGGCACGTACCGACACACAGGTCGGCGTGACGTTGCAGCAGGAAGTCCGCCACAATCTGTTCGGTTCTGCCGGATTGTCGTGGCTCAAGAATGAATATCGCACCAGAGTGAACGCCCTGCGCACGGTTCAGGCCCAGGGCAGGATGGAACTGCTGATAAGTCGGCAGTTTTCAACAATCGCCAGCGTCACTTATGCAAAACGCACAAGTGACAATCCTATCGAACCGTTCGAACGCTTCCGCGCAAATATCGCGCTCCGCTTCGCTGTTTAGAGCGCCAGCAACCGGTCATACACCTTCTCTACCGAGCGAAGGTGACGGGTCCGGGTGAAACGTGAGGCCGCACTGATTTTCGCATCTGCGATCATTGCGGCCTTGCCTTCAAACCCGCGGGCAATCTGCGCACAGCCTTGCGCCATCCCGGCCGGATCATCCGGTTCTACCAGAATGCCCAATCCATCCAGGATCGCTTCGGGATTACCGCCTGAACGGGTTGCCACGACAGGCGTGCCGACTACCATCGCCTCGATCAAAGTGCGGCCAAGCGGCTCGCCCACAGCCGGGACAGACAGCACGTCACAGGCTGCAATCCAGTCGCATCCGGGTGAACGGTAACCCATCAGCCGGATCTGGTGCCGCAAACCCAGTTCCAGCGTGCAGCGTTCGATCTGGTCCTCCATCGCCTTATCCTCAGCCTCGCCAAAGATCAGGCCGTACACGGGATTTTCGATCAAGGTCTGCAACTTGGCAATGGCTTCAACGAACATGATCGGGCGCTTGCGATCAATCAGGTTGCCAAAAAAGCCGACAATGAATGCATCATCGGGCAGCATAAGTTCATGGCACAACCGCGCTCTTTGCGCGTCACGATCAACAACAATGTCTGTATCGAAAGGGCTGAAGATGACTTCAGCTTCCCTCACCGCCCGCGACGATTCGCCCTGTGGTAGCGAAAATCGCGAAACCGTGACGATCTGATCGGCAACCAACGGTGCAAGAAACCGCAAGCCTCGTGCATTAGGATCAGCGCGATGGTGCCACAGCAGTCGGGTTCCTGCCAGCTTGGCGGCCAATGCCCAGGTGGCATGGCTCCGCCCGTCATTCGTATGGACAATGCGCACGCCGTGTTTGCGCAGAAACCGCCTACGCGCCATCAGGCCCGTCAGAGTGCTGGCAAACTTCAACAGACCCATGCGCTTGTCTGCGGTAAAGGACTTTCGTGGCGCTGCCGGATCGCCACATTGTTCAAATGCGTTGAAGAACTTTGACAACCTGCCGCCCGGCACTTCGACAACCACAAGAATGCGGTATTTCCGCTGATCGAGTTGTTGCAGCAGGCCAAGCAATGAATGATGGCTCCCGCCCAGGCTGTCACCTGCCAGCGGGAAGCATAAAGTCGGCCGCTTGTCGGATTGCGCGCTGCGTCCCTGACACATGATCGTCGCGTCACCCAGTTCACCGGACTGGCATGCTGGCGCGTCGAGATCATGATGAAGACTGCTCAAAGGCCGCGTTCCTTGTTCAGATATTCCAGAAAGCTGTCGAAGTTGTTGATGCCATTACGGTCTGCATCGCCCCACGGGTCATAGGCTGCGGCGTTGCCACCATTTGCCTGCTCCCAGCGGTCATCCATCCCGTCATTGTCAGTGTCGGGATAGGGTATGGCTTTCGGGAAAGCCGGAATTACGCCGGGCGCGCTCACGATTTTTCCGGTCCTGTTCCGCACGTCGGAAACAACCTGCACGTCAATCGCATCGCGTGGCCAAGTCCCCGCACGCCCCAGCACAGCGCTATAGGCCGCTTGCGCGCTGGCAGGCGTGATGGTCAGCGGACAGGTTGGTCCGGGCCGGGAGATGCCCTGTGTCGAGGCGGCAATATGGACAAAGTCACCGTCAAACGCATTGTCGGCAAGATAAATGGTAGCAGGCCCCTTGCTGCCGATATTCTGGCGCACAATTCCCACAGTCGACTGTGACGTATTCGGTCCCGCCTTGAACACGTTGCCTGCAATCGAAACCGGCGTGCCGCCATAACTCTCCCAGACTTCGGCAAATTCTGACTGGGCGTTATAGAAAACGTTGTTCAGCACCTCTACGCATGAGGCTGGCGGGAAATTGATGTCAGGGTTGCGATCACCGTTGTGTGCGCAAAGGTTGCCGATAAAGCTGAAATGCTGGGCATTGCCCGGATCGCTTGCCATCAGCGCGCACTTGTCATGCTTGGGAATGCCATAGGAAAAGATCGAATTGCTGATCGTGATCCAGTCGTTATCGGCGTAACCGTTAACCAGCTCATCACGCGCCCAACTGCCACTCACGTGGTCCAGAATGACCCGCGCACTGTTTTCGATGGTGAACGAATCTTCCGAACCACGTTCGGTGCCCGCCATATCTGTTCTCACACGGATATTGCGCACCACGATGTCGTGAGTATTCTTGATCAGCAACGGCGTTCGGCCGACCGCCCCTCCGGAATGGGCCAGCGTTATGCCATCCCCCGGCGCGGTCTGCCCCGCGATCGTCAGATAGGGGTTGAGTATGCGTGGCGGGCGCTGGGTAAACCGGATCACGCCCGAAACACGGAAGACGCACACGCGCGGCCCCTCGGCCTCGATACATTCGCGCAAGGAACCCGGGCCGTCATCATCAAGCGTTGTGACAGGCATGATCTTGCCGCCGCGCCCGCCCCGCGCATGCGCGCCATATCCAACAGCACCAGGAAACGCGAGTTCGGCATCACCCTTGCTCTGGCTTACCTGTTCGATCGCCTCTTTCGTCAAACCCTTCTTTTTATGACGTTCTCCATCCCCCCCTTGCGAAGGGGAGCAGGCAGACATCGCTGCCAAGGCAAGCAACAGCTTTGGAAAATAGTCCTGCCGCTTCACCACTAAGGCTCCGTACATAAAATTCCGCTTTTCCGAAAAAGCCCCGCAAAAGGCTGCATGGTTGGGCTTCCGGCAAGAACGTCCGCCGGGAAGCCTGCGGAACATTCTGCCGCTTCATTACAACCCGCCTGCACGGTTGTACCGGCTATTGAGTAGATTGAAGACGATTGCGTAGTGATCTTTAGTATAGTGTTACTAACCCGTTTACCCTCAAGCTTCAGTCTTTTGAACACCTTAGCTGGCCAGACGTGCCTTTGCAGGTTGCGTGAAAAATATCCACTGTATGGTTGTGACATCTTCAAATATCAGCGCGGCGGAATGGATAGCCCCAACGCCCTACCCGGGTGTGGCCGCAGCGCGTCCGAACCGCATGGATGCCTTGGCCGTTTTCCTTATCGGCTTTGCGGTTTTCACAATGTCGATGCACGTCCTGCGACCGGGTCCTGTGAATGTGACCGTTTCAGACGCGGCGATTGGCGGGTGCATGATCGCTTTGATGCTGAGGCACCGGATCAACGCAACTCCGTTCGCGCGATCCACCTTTTTCTGGTGCTTCGGCCTTACGCTGATGCTTGGTGGACTTCTGGTAAGCTCCATCGCCAATGGCGATCCGCTGCGCTGGATCATTATCGCTGGCCAATATGCCTTTGCCTGGCTGCTCTTGCCGATGGTGTTTTTCAGCCTTTCTTCAGGGCAGATGCGCCGCTGTATGCTCTGGTTCGTGTATGGCGTTGCCGCATCCCAGGCTTTCGCCCTCGCCATCAGCGCATTTTTGCCCGTAAGCACCCTGAAATCGCTTTTCGGGCCGGGCTTCCTTGCAGGCAATGGACGTCTGGGTGCGCTTACAGGTGAAAGCAACTGGAACGGTGCCGTTATCGCCTTCGCATTGCCCATGCTCATCAGTTGCTTACATTATAAATTGATTGGTCGAATCAGCGCTGCGATCTGCACGGTCTTTCTTGGATGGGGGCTGATCGCCTGCGCCAGTTTTACAGGCTTTGGCGCCGCCCTTCTGGCGGTCATGATCACGCTCGGCCTTTCCAACCCCCGCCGCCTTTTCAAGATCGGCCTGCCCCTTGCCGGCTTGGTGATCGGCTATCTGGTCAGCGGCCTGCCGCTTCCCGCCATTTTCCAACAGCGCGTCGCCGGTGCCCTGACTTCGGGCGACCTTAGCAGCGCGGGCACGTTCGAAGGGCGCGCAATGCTGATCGCCGAGGCATGGAAGCTGTCAGAACAGACGATCTTTTTGGGCTTTGGCGCAGACCGGTATCGTGAGGTCAGCGAATTTGGCGCTCCGGGTCACCAGTTCCTGCTGTTGATCCTGACTGAAGGCGGCGCGGTTGCCTTGGCGGGATTGCTCGTCATGCTATCGATCCTGTGGGTAATCGCCCTGAAAAGCCTCAAGATCGACCGGCAAGGCGGCGCTACGGCTGTGGCCGTGCTTACTGTTTTCTGCATTTTTACAACCGCTGTGCCGCACATGTACACGCGGTTGTGGATTGGCCCGGTGTTGATGGCCTTGGCCGCCGTCGGACGGGTGCAGCAGCGTTGGGCCGTGGCCGAAAGACCACGCAATCCCGGTGGTGAGAACTG
>JADYXV010000279.1 GCA_020853995.1 Novosphingobium sp. | reverse complement strand
GGCCGATGGCAACATAGATGCAATACAGCTTCTTGTTTTCATCGGTGCCCGAGTTCGGACCCTTCTGGTTGATGAAGGTATCGATCGCGACGGCGGTCTTGCCGGTCTGACGGTCACCGATGATTAGTTCGCGCTGGCCACGGCCAACAGGAACGAGCGCGTCAATGGCTTTGAGGCCGGTTTGCACAGGTTCGGATACCGACTGGCGCGGGATGATGCCCGGAGCCTTGACTTCAACGCGCTTGCGTTCGGTGTATTCGATCGGGCCCTTGCCATCAATCGGGTTGCCGAGGCCGTCAACGACGCGGCCCAGAAGGCCCTTGCCGACGGGAACGTCAACGATGGTTCCGGTGCGCTTTACAACGTCACCTTCCTTGATTTCGGCGTCCGAGCCGAAGATCACGACACCGACGTTATCGGCTTCGAGGTTGAGGGCCATGCCCTTAACGCCGTTCGAGAATTCGACCATCTCGCCGGCCTGGACCTTGTCGAGACCGTGGATGCGGGCGATGCCGTCGCCGACCGACAGCACCGAGCCGACTTCCGAGACCTGGGCCTCGGTGCCGAAGCTGGCGATCTGGTCCTTGATGACCTTCGAGATTTCAGCGGCGCGGATTTCCATTTTCAGCCTTTCGTAGAGCCTTGTGGCTTCAAGCCTTCATCGCCTGGGCGAGGGAATTGAGACGGGTGCGGATCGAACTGTCGATCATCTGGCTGCCGATTTTCACGACGAGTCCACCGAGAATTTCGGGATCGACATTGGTCTTGAGTTTGATGTCCTTGCCTTCGCGAACCTTGAGCTTTTCAGTCAGGGCCGCAAGCTGGGCATCATCGAGCGGGTGAGCGCTGGTCACTTCGGCGGTTGCTTCGCCGCGATGGGCAGCAGCAATCTGTGCAAAAGCGCGGATCACGTCAGGCAATGCTGAAAGGCGGCGATTGCCAGCGAGAACGCCGAGAAAATTCTTGGTCAGTGCCGAGAGGCCAAGCAGGCCGGCAACGCCGTTCACTGCAGCCGCAGCAGCTTCACGGCTGACTTGCGGGTTATGGATAAGACCGGTCAGATCAGCCGATTCGCGCAGGGCAGCGCCGACGTTTTCCAAATCGCCTTCAACAGTGGCAACTAGGCCTTGTTCATTTGCCAGATCGAACAACGCCGAAGCGTAACGCCCTGACAAGCTGGCTGTAATGCCGCCGGAAATTTCCACGCGCCGAAGTTCCTTCATCCAAGGATAAGCCGATGCAGACCAATGCCGTGTGACGAACACCCGGTGGCCTGCAGACGAGGCGCGCCTAGCAACGTCGGGCGCTTATGACAAGATGCGACGTAAGGAGATGTGCATAGGTATGAGACGCTTTTGTGCAACAAACCGGTTTAAGGCGACGGTTGGCAGTTGTACCGCATGCGCTCATTCGGTTCTGGCGGTAGCAAAGCCTTGATGGTTTGCTGGCTTTCGCCAAAGCGCCGGGCGGCATCTTCGCCCGCACCACAAGCTGGCGCATTAAGTTTTGCGCGTTCTTCACGGGCCTTGGTCATCACATCAAGGCCCAAGAGAAATCTTTCGACAGTGTAAGTGCGCGTGGCTGGATCATAGGTATTCAGCGAAATTGCATCGTCAACATTGGGTACAAGGATTCGCGACCAGCCATCCTGCGCAAGGCCATATTGGGATTTGCCGTTGACGCAGCCGTCGTCGGTCCAATCAAGCGGCACATCTGTGATGTCCGATACGGTCACGCGGCTGCGTTGGGGATCAAGCACACAGATCAAACGGCCTGCATCAGCAGTGCTTTGTGTGGGCGATGTATTGCCGGATGGGTCGGGAGCAGGTTGCTCCAGCATTTCGCGCGCGCGCTTGTCGATCGAGGATAACGACGGGCGCAGAAACCACGTTATCACTGCGGCCAGCAGCAGTCCGACCGCGATGGCGATGTGTTTGCGCTGGAACCTGCCGCGCCGGTTTGAAGCCTGCATCATGGCCCATCCGCCAGCGCCGAGCGCCGCTACAAGTAGCAGCGCCGCCAGGGCAAGGCCATTGTCGCGTTCCGAAAGGATCTGCATTTCGGCATCATGATAGGCCTTGTCCATCGCGCGCTGGCGGGATTCGGCCTTGGCCTTGGTGGTGGCTTCCTGCCGCGCCTGATCGCCCGCTGCCCGTTCGGCCTCCGCGCGGTCAAGGTCGGCGATGGAGCGGCAGGGCAGCCCGCTGGTATGGGCATCGACATTGGCCCGGCGCAAAAAGGCCGATAGCTCGCGCATCGAGATGGCGAAGTAGAACGCCGAATCGGTGCCGTTGTCGCTGATCGTGCCAAACGAGTTGACCCCGAGAACACGACCGCAATTATCCAGTAGTGGCCCGCCTGAATTGCCAGATCCCAGCGGCGCGGTGTGCAACAGTGTATCGAACGAACGCGAAGACCTGCCGCCTGAGAGATAGCCACGGGTTTTGACGGGCGCTTGTGGCTTTACCAGATCACCCATCGACAAGCCCTGGGCCAAATCCACATTGCCGGGATAGCCGACGGCGTAAACTTCTGCGCCATCCTCTGGCACGCCAGGGAAAAGCGTGATCGGCGTGAGCGTTCCGCCGCCTTCGATGCGGAGCAGCGCAAGGTCATTGGCGGGGGAATAGGCCACAAGTTTTGCAGGATAGCCATTTCGGCCCTCTGCCGGAACGACGCCTGCGATCAACGCATCGTCGCCGCGCAACTGTTCAACCACGTGGGCATTGGTCACGAT
>JADYXV010000278.1 GCA_020853995.1 Novosphingobium sp. | reverse complement strand
CGTGACACCGCGTTTCTCAGTCAGGGTATCCGCGAGACCTATGCCCGCATTCTTGATGAAAGGGCGGCAGCATGAGCGGCCAGGCAGGTGAGAGGGCTGCGGCGCCAGACCTGCGCCTGATGTTTGACGCGCTGCCCAATCCCGTCATCATTCTCGATGAACGGGATCATGTCGTGGCTGTCAACACGGCCGCAGAAGACTTCTTTCAGGCCAGTTCTACCGTTCTGATGCGGCTTTCGCTTCCGGAATTGGTGCCATTTTCAAGCCCGGCGCTGCAATCGGTGCGGCAAGTGCGCGAGAGCGTGGGGGTGGTGAACGAATATGCCATTGGCGTCGGCACACCGCGGCTGGGTGGTGAGCGCATCGTTGACCTGCAGACGGCACCGGTGGGCGATGACGGCCGCTACGTGATGATGATGCTGTTGCGCCGCTCCATGGCGCACAAGTTCGACCTGCAACTGTCGCATCAGGGTGCGGCGCGGTCCGTGTCCGGCATGGCGGCGATGCTGGCGCACGAGATCAAGAATCCGCTGGCAGGCATCAGGGGTGCCGCACAGCTCATGGAGCCGTCACTGGGAGACGCCGACAGATCGCTTGTGCGGCTCATCTGCGATGAAACGGACCGCATCCGGCAACTTGTGGACCAGATGGAAGTGTTCTCGGATGAACGGCCGCTGGAGCGCCGCCCGGTCAACATCCATGTCGTACTGGACCGGGTGAAGCAGCTGATGACAGCGGGCGGCAGCGAAGGGATCACCATCCGCGAGGACTATGACCCGTCCTTGCCTGCGGTTCACGGGAGTTCCGACCAGTTGGTGCAGGTATTCCTGAACCTGGCGAAGAATGCGTCAGAATCCATGCGTGCAAGCGGGAACTCCGGGGAACTGCTGTTCACGACCGCCTTCCGCCCCGGTGTGCGATTGTCAGTGGTCGGATCGAGTGAGCGCATTTCCCTGCCCCTGGAGGTGTGCGTGCACGACACCGGCCCCGGTGTTCCGGAGGAACTGCTGCCGCACATCTTCGAGCCATTTGTATCGAGCAAGCGCTCGGGGCGGGGGCTTGGGTTGGCGCTCGTCGCCAAGATCGTGCGTGACCACGGGGGTGTGGTGGAATGCAAACCCCGACCGCACAAGGGAACGACCTTCCGCGTGCTGCTGCCGCTGACGCCGGCAACCGAGAACGCACCGCTCAACATGGAGATGCGCTGACATGGCCAGTGGAACAGTCCTGATCGCCGATGATGACAGCGCCATCCGCACCGTCCTCACACAGGCGCTGACGCGGGCAGGGTTTACCGTGCGCGCCACCGGCATGGCCTCCGCCCTTTGGCGTTGGGTGAGCGAAGGGGAGGGCGATGTGGTTGTGACCGATGTCGTGCTACCGGACGAAAACGCCTTTGATGTACTGCCGCGAATCCGCAAGATGAGACCGATGCTGCCGGTCATCGTCATGAGCGCGCAAAACACCATCATGACCGCTATCCGCTCCGCCGAACTGGGGGCCTATGACTACCTTCCGAAACCTTTTGACCTCAGCGCACTGGTGCAGACCGTGGCGCGGGCACTTGACCAGTCGGCCAAGGCCGCAAGGCCGGCACCTTCAGTGCAGGGCGAGCCCTTGCCGATCATCGGCCGTTCTTCCGCGATGCAGGACATCTACCGTCTGATCGCGCGCCTGACCCAGACAGACCTTACGGTCACCATCGTGGGCGAGAGCGGGACGGGCAAGGAACTGGTGGCGCGTGCACTGCATGATTTCAGCAAGCGCAAGAAGGGCCCCTTTGTCGCCCTCAACATGGCGGCCATACCGCGCGAGTTGATCGAGTCCGAACTTTTTGGCCACGAGAAGGGGGCTTTCACGGGTGCCGCCTCGCGCATGGCCGGCCGTTTCGAACAGGCTGAGGGCGGGTCGCTTTTCCTCGATGAAATCGGTGACATGCCGATGGAAGCACAGACGCGGCTCTTGCGCGTGCTGCAGCAGGGTGAATACACCACCGTGGGCGGCACCACCCCCATCAAGACGAATGTCCGCATCATCTGTGCAACACACCGTGACCTGCGGCAGCTGATCAGCCAAGGCCTCTTCCGGGAAGACCTGTTCTACCGCCTGAACGTCGTGCCGCTGCGGCTGCCGCCGCTGCGCGAACGCACAGAGGACATTCCCGATCTGGTGCGGCACTTCCTGGTGCGCGCCGAGAAAGACGGCCTGCCGCGCAAGGAGCTGTCAACCGAGGCGGTCAACAGGCTGATGTCGCACCGCTGGCCAGGCAACGTGCGGGAACTGGAAAACCTTGTGAAGCGGCTGCTGGCCATGGAGGTGGATGAAGTCATACCGCTGCACGCTGTGGAGCGCGAACTGGCAAGCAATCCACCCCTGCAGACGGCGGCAAATGGTGTGGTCATGGCCCTGGGACAAACACTGCCCGAGTTCATCGAGGCGCATCTGGCCCAGTATTTTTCGGGCTTCGGGCAGGGACTTCCACCACCCGGACTTTACGACCGCATCCTCGCAGAAATCGAACCGCCCCTGTTGCGGGCTGCATTGGTGGCGACACATGGCAACCAGTTGCGGGCGGCCGACCTTCTTGGGATCAACCGGAACACCCTCAGGACCAAACTCAGGGACAGAAATGTCATTCCCGTCAGGGGGTTGATGGGGACATCTTGAGTGATGCCTGAAGAGAATACGCGGTGCTTCAAGCGTTACTCGGGGTGGGGGAAACTATCGCATTTCCGCAACAGTAGCTGTTGAATTTCTGCCACAGTCCGCTGCATAGTGGGGGTCATGCCGCTTCGCCGCCGATTGTCAGATGCTGTCGCCCCGGCCCGTTTCAGCGGGCATACGGCCGCAATTGCGCTGGTACTGGTGGTTCTTGGCATCCTGATTGCCATCAGCACGTTTATCATCCTGGTGGGCCTGACGCCCATCCGCCCCAGTGAACTTGCAATCCGCCTGCCGTTTCTTCCGACACTGACCGTTGTGCAACTGCTGCTGCTGATCAATTCGGTCGTCGTGGTGTTGATGGCTCTGCTTGTGGCCGTGCAGCTTTTCCAGTTGCTGCGCGACAAGGCGCGGGGCACGCCGGGGGCGGGGTTGCATCTTCGGCTGGTCAGCCTGTTTTCGATCATTGCGGTTGCGCCTGCCTTGCTGGTGGCCGCCTTTGCCGCCGTCACCCTCAACCGGGGGCTTGATGCGTGGTTTTCCGAACGGACGCGCAACATCGTCGATACGGCGTCCACCGTCGCCGAGGCCTACCTGACCAATGCAGGCGAGGCGACGCGGAGCGACCTCGCAGGAATTTCCGCAGACCTCGCGCAACAATCCAAGCTGTATGCGGATGACCGCACGGCCTTCGTCCGGCGGGTTGCGCGGCATGCGGCGCTGCGCAACCTTGCAGCGGTTTATGTGTTTGAACCGGCAAGCAAACGGATCGATGTCAGTGTCGCAGCCAACGAGCGCATCAAGTTCATCGCGCCGGACGAGGTGAACCTGGCCAAGGCGGGAGCCGGCGATGCCGTGATCATCCCGCCCGGGAGAGGCGGCAACGTTGTCCGTGCCCTGGTCAAGCTGCAAGGCTATGACAATCTCTACCTCTATGTTTACCGGCTGATTTCCCCGGTGGTGATCGAGCAGTTGACCAAGACGCGTGATGCGAAGACGGAGTATGACCGCATGCTTCAGCAGCGCGCCGGCGTGCAACTCGCCTTCGGTTTTGTCTATGCGCTGCTAGCGATGGTGTTCCTGCTGGCTGCGATCTGGGCGGGCTTGCGTTTTGCCGACAACCTCGTGGCCCCGATTGTCCGGCTTCTCAATGCCGCGCGGGAGGTGGCGCGCGGCAATTTTACGGCCAAGGTGGCAACCGTAGATGGTCCGGGTGATCTCGTGACTCTGTCGAACACCTTTAATCTGATGACAGACCAGATCAAATTGCACCGCGACCAACTCGTCGATACCAACGAGCAGCTGGATGCCCGCCGCCGGTTTTCCGAGGCGATGCTTTCGGGCGTCAGTGCCGGGGTGATCGGCGTCGACCCGGACTACCGCATTTCGGTCGTCAACCGCTCCGCGCTGACACTGCTGGGCAAGAGTGACAGCGAACTGTACGGCATGCCTCTGACGGAGAGCGTACCGCCTTTTGCGAAGCTGTTTGAACTTGCCCTGTCCCGGCCATCAGGTTCGGCTGAGGGGCAGATCGAGGTCATGGCAGACGGGCGCGAGCGCAACCTGTTCCTGCGCATCACCACCGAACGTTCAGACGATGCCGAGCATGGCTACGTCCTGACATTTGACGACATGACCGATCTCGTCTCTGCGCAGCGCAATTCCGCCTGGGCCGACATCGCGCGCCGCATTGCCCACGAGATCAAGAACCCGCTGACGCCGATCCAACTCTCGGCTGAGCGGCTGAAGCGCAAGTATCTCAAGGAAATCACCTCGGACAAGGCGGTTTTTGAACAGTGCACGGACACGATCATCCGGCAGGTGGGTGATCTCGGGCGCATTGTCGATGAGTTCTCCTCCTTTGCACGCATGCCAAAGGCCGTGCCTGAACCGAACAGCCTGCAGGACGTGGTGTCGGATGCAACGGTGCTCCAGCGGGTGTCCGCGGCCGACACGCAGATCGAGATCATCAGGGATACCGAAGTTCCTGTCTTTGCCTTTGACCGCCGCCTCGTGACACAAGCGGTGACCAATCTCGTCAAGAATGCGAGGGAGGCCATTGAACCGCGCCTCACTGCCCGCG
>JADYXV010000277.1 GCA_020853995.1 Novosphingobium sp. | reverse complement strand
GCGTCAAAATCCATCGGCAGGGGCGCATGGGCCACGATGGGGTCTTTACCAACACGCGGGATGGTGAGCGCGGCGGCGTGGAGCATGGTGCGGGCGGCACCCTGACCGTCGCCATAGATGGGATCGCCAACCAATGCCGCGCCAAGGCCGGCCAGCGCGTGGACGCGGATCTGGTGAGTGCGGCCGGTTTCGGGGCGGAATTCAACCAGCGTCATGCCGGGTTTGCGCGCGACGACTTTCCAATGGGTGACGGCGGGCTTGCCCTTTTTGGCCGCGATCATGCGCCAGCCGTTTTCAACCGAGCTGATCTTGAGCAGGGAAAGATCAATGGTGCCTTGCTCGCCCTTCACTTCAGCCGCGACCACGCCGAGATAAACTTTGCTCACCTCGCGCGCTTCGAAAGCGGCGGAAAAGCGTTTGAGGGCCTTGGGATTGCGCGCCAGCAGCAGACAGCCCGATGTATCACGGTCAAGCCGGTGAACGGGGAACGGTTCGCGCTGGAAGCCGAAGCGCATGGCATCGAGGTGATCTTCCAAAGCCTCGCCGCCTGCGCGCGGGCGATCCAGCGGGAGGCCGGCGGGCTTGTCGATAACAAGCGCTTCACCGTCTTCGAACAGGATGGAAAAATCAATCATTGCAATGTGTTCCAGTGGCCCCAAGCGGGCCGTAATTTCAGGCAACAGCGGCCGCGATGCGGCGCACAGCCTCGGTCAACTTGGCATCGTCTGCGGCAAAGCTGATGCGAAAGCCATCGCGCCCGCCAAAGGCCGTGGCGGGGACGACCGCAACGCCGCTTTCCAGCAAGTGCAGGCACAGGGCTGCATCATCTCCGAAGCGGCCCATCAGGGGCGCGGCATCGATCATGCAATAGAATGCGCCATCGGGCACGGGCGTGCTGAGGCCGGGGATTGCGTTGATGGAGGCCACGACCATATCGCGCCGCGCGCGGAAGCGTTCGCGCCAATCGAGAAGAAAGTCTTGCGGGCCGGTGAAAGCGGCGACGGCGGCGGCCTGGCTGATCGAGGCAGGATTGCCCGAGGAATGCGATTGCAACCGGCCCATCGCACTGATGAGCCAGGCCGGTCCTGCCGAAACGCCGATGCGGAAGCCGGTCATCGCGTGGCTTTTCGATACGCCCGAAACGGTGAGGATGCGCTCTGCCAGATCGGGGCATTCCACTGCCAGCGTGGCGTGCATGCCCTCGCCATAACGCAGCGGAGCGTAGATATCGTCGCTCATCACCAGCACGCGCGGGTGGCGGCGCAGCACTTCGCCCAATGCACGCAATTCGGCGGCGGGGTATGTTGCGCCGGTGGGATTGCCGGGGCTGTTCAGCAAAAGCCAGCGCGTGGCGGGCGTGATCGCGGCTTCAAGCTGGGCGGGCGTGATGCGGAAACCGCCCGCCGCCGTGGTGGGCAGATCGACTACGGCAGCGCCGGTGAACCGCACGATTTCGGGATAGCTGACCCACCAAGGGCTGGGGATCAGCACTTCGTCGGTCGGATCAAGCGTGGCCAGCAGCGCGTGAAAGATCGCCTGTTTGCCCCCTGCGCTGACGATCACTTGTGATGGCGGGACGGTGATGCCGAGATCGCGCTGGAAGTGGAGCGCGGCGGCTTCACGCAAGGCGGCGGTGCCAACGACGGCGGTATATTTGGTGTCGCCTGCGTCCAGCGCATCCTTGGCGGCCTGAATGACGTGAGGCGGCGTGGCGAAATCGGGTTCGCCGACCGAGAGCGAGATGATGTCGCGGCCTTCGGCGCGTAGCTGGATCGCGCGGTCGGTGATCGCGGTGGTTTGCGACGGGGCGATGCGGGCAAGAGCTTGGGAGAGCATATCAGGCACCCAGCAAACGGGCGGGGATCAAGCCGCGCAAAGCATTGCCGACGAGGAAGCCGTCCGCCAGATCATCCAGCGTCAGGTCTGCCTCAACCGCGCGGCCCGCTTCGATCAGGTGGCGGCGCAAAACGCCGGGCAACAGACCAAGGTCTGCGCGCGGGGTGAGCAACGTGCCATCGCGTTGGACAAAGACGTTGGTAAACGTGCCTTCGGTGATCAGGCCGTCATCGCGCAGGAACAGCGCCTCGCCCGCACCTGCCCTTTTGGCAGCGGCAAGGCCTGCTTCGTAAAAACCGCGATCGGTGGTTTTGTGGCGCAAACGCCAATCGCCATCAGACACTGGCAGCGGCAGGACCGCGCAGGTGATCGATTCCAGAGGCGCAGGAATGGCCGAAGATTCGAGCGCATGCGCCCCGCCCTTTGACACAACCAGCCGCACTTTGGACGGCGCTTCCAGATCGAAGCACAGCGCGTGAATGGCGTTGCGGATGGCGTGGCGATCAAAGCTGAAGCCGAGCGTGAGCGCGCTGGCCTTCATCCGTTCAAGATGCAGTTCAAGCAGTTCGATCCCCTTTGCCGGATCGAATGCCATTGTTTCAATAAGGTCGGCATGGCCGGCAGTCAGACGCAAGAAATTCCCCTTCACCACGCATTCGCGCCATTCGCCGATCATGACGGAATCGGCAACCACCGCCGAGCCCACCCCCATGACCGCGCGACCACCAGAAGCCCCCGGATGATCGCTGCTGAGGCGCACGGTACGGATTGCCACATTGAACGCGGCATCGCCAGAGGGGTCTATCCGTCCGATCGATCCGCAATAGAGCCCGCGCGCATCACGTTCGGCCTGCTGGATGATTTCCATTGCGCGAATTTTGGGTGCGCCGGTGATCGATCCGCAGGGGAAGATGGCACGCAGCAGGCTGCGCACGTCCTCGCCGCGTGAAAGGCGGGCGTTGACCGTGGTCACCATCTGGTGGACGGTGGGATAGCTTTCGATGGCAAACGGCGCTTCGACTTTGACCGATCCTGCCTGCGATACGCGCGCCAGATCATTGCGCATAAGGTCAACGATCATCAGGTTTTCGGCGCGGTCTTTGACGCTGGCCGAAAGATCGGCCTTGAAGCGAGCGTCCTCGTCAGGCGTGTGCCCGCGCGGGGCGGTGCCCTTCATCGGGCGGACGCGGGCCTGCCCGTCTGCCAGTTTGAAGAACAGTTCGGGCGAGAACGAGAGGTGCCAGTGCGCGCCATCCCAGATCACCCCGCCATAGCCCGCGCGCGCATCGCGGCGGACATCGGCATAGATCGCCAGCGGATCGCCGTCCCACGTGCCCGCCAGCGGAAAGGTGAGATTGGCCTGATAGATGTCGCCCGCGCGGATGGCTTCCTGCACGAGGTTGAACGCGCGGGCATAGCCGCCACAGGACAAAGCGGCTCCCATCGGGCCAAGCCTGCCGGGGCCGGTGGCCTTTGCAGCCAACCAGCGTTCTACTTCGGCGCTGGGCATGCGTGTGACATTGGCGAAGCGGGCAAACCACACCAGCGGGCCAGCCGCACCTGTGCGTTCATCGGCCAAAGGCGCAAGGCGCGGTTCCAGCGCAAGGCCTGCTTCATAGGCAAGATACCCTGCCCAATCGCCGGGCGTGGCGGCGATTTGCGCCAGCGCGGATTCCACCTCTTCGGGGCGGCGTGCGATGACCAGTTCGAGGACATCCTCATAAAGGCGCGCGTCGCTGGCACCGCCACTGCGGGCATCGTCGAGAAGGATGAAGGGTGCGCGGGTCATGGTGTTTGGCTGGCCTCTAGCCGTTCCACGCCGGGGATGCAAAAACCACTCGCAACTGTGCCGTTCGGGCCGTAATCATCGGGTAAATGGATGGGAAAAGTTGCATGGACGATATCTACCTCGGGCTGGCTTCAAACGGCGAAAAACAAGTGCTGCGGCTGCGCCG
>JADYXV010000276.1 GCA_020853995.1 Novosphingobium sp. | reverse complement strand
CACAGCGCGGTGAAACAGACGCCAGCGGTGCCGCACGCCCGCTCTACGCCGCCGCACGCAGCAGTGGCGTCAAGCTCGCGCCGAGAGGCGCCCAACCGCATCGCCGTGAATAAGAGAGGCTAGGCGCGTTGGCATAGGAGTAATGCTTTCCCGGCACGTGCGGCATGGGATACGTATCGATGATGCGCTCCCCGAAATCGGGGTGCAGCAACACGCGGTTGTAAGGGTGTTCGGGATCAGGGCTGAAGCCCTGGTCCAGCATGCCCGAACGCATATCGAGCAGAACGCGGCTCGTGATCTTTTCCTTGGGCGTGCCTTTGGCCGTTGGAATGAAATCAGCGATGGATTGATCGATCGAACGGATTTTGCCCAGCGTGATCGCGCGGCCCACGGCGATGGCGGTAAGCGGTTTTGACAGCGATTTGGACGTGATCGGTGTGTTTGCGGTAACGCCGGGGGCGTACCATTGGCTGATCAGCTTGCCATCGCGCCACACCATGAACGCGCTGCTGTTCATTATCGCGGCGTAGCTGCGCGCCTTTTCCAGCGCATCGGCGGATATGCCGCGCTTGGCCAGCGGCGCCATCGGCAGCGGCTTCCATCTGGATGTCCCGCGCAAGGGTTCGGTCGGTTCATAAGGCAGATTGCCGGGGTCTTTGAGGAACACCGCAAGCCGCGCCCGATAGATCGCCTCGGCGTTGGCGTCGCCTGTTTGGGCGGTGGCCGGGAGCGATAACGTTGCCGCCGCAATTGCCAATGCTGTGCTGAAATGCCCGATCCGTCTGGCGATCATAATCCATGTCTCCGCAATTGCCCGATGCGCATGCAGGCCCTGCACCGCATTGTGGCGATAGCATCAGGTGCCCGTATTTGTTGACCTTTACCTGCCCTGGCCGTTGCAATCACCGCAAGGCGGATAGTTCTGCAGGATCGCGGTTCACCCTTGGATGAAGCGTCCATACCGAATGCCGGAAATGAAATTGGAGTCCGCTGGTTATGACAGGGGTTGAACGGTGCCAGGTGGCAATTGTCGGAGCAGGCCCTGTGGGGACGGTTCTGGCAACGTTACTGGCGCAAGCGGGGGTGGATGTCGTCGTGCTCGAAGCCGGCGAAGATTGTGCGCAGGATTTGCGCGCATCAACGTTCCATCCGCCCACGCTGGAAATGCTGGACACCATCGGGATCACCCCGATGCTGCTGGAAAAGGGATTGAAGGCGCCGGTTTATCACTGGCGGGATCGCAGTTCGGGCGAAGTGATCGACTTTGATCTGAGCGAGATTGATGACGTGACGCGGTATCCGTTCCGCATCCAGTGCGAACAGTACCACCTGTCGCGCGCGCTGGCTGCAGGGCTTGAGAAATATGCCAACGCGCAAATGCGGTTCAACCAGCGCCTGTTGACCTTCAAGGAAGACGAGAGCGGCGTTGATCTGTGGACCGAAACCGCATTTGGCGTAAGCCGGTTGCGCGCCGATTTTCTGGTTGGCGCAGACGGGGCCAATTCGATCGTGCGCAAATGGCTGGGCATCGAATTTGACGGGTTCACCTATCCCGAACGGTTCCTGTGCCTTTCAACGGAAGTGGAACTGGCCGATCACTTGCCCAATCTGGCGCTGGTGAATTACGTGTCCGATCCGCAGGAATGGCTGGTGCTGTTGCGTGTGCCATCGCTGTGGCGGGTGCTGGTGCCAACCGACGGTTCGCTGTCCGATGACGAACTGCGGTCCGATTCCATCAAGAACGGCATCTTTGACCGGCTGCTGGGCGATGGCGAAAGCGTGAAGACCGAACACCGGACGCTGTACCGCGTGCACCAGCGCGTGGCCAAATCGTTCCGCGAAGGCCGGGTCATGCTGGTGGGGGATGCAGCGCACCTCAACAATCCGCTGGGCGGCTTCGGCATGAATTCGGGTGTGCACGATGCGTTCAACCTGTTCGAAAAGCTGGAGCCGGTGCTGCGCGGCAAGGCCGACATGAACACCAACCTTGCGCTCTATGACCGGCAACGCCGCGAAGTGACGCACAGCTTTACCCAGATGCAGACCAAGGAAAACATGGCGCTGATCAAGGGCGGGCAGGACGAAGCGCACGAAGCGCGCCGTCAGAAAATGCTGGCGATCAAGCGTGATGATGTGACGCGCCGCAATTATCTGCTGCGCCAAGCCATGTTCGACAGCCTTGCCCAGGCGGCCGAGATCAACTGACCTGTAAAACCGGCGCGGCGCGGCAGTGGTGGGACTGGCGCGCTGCCCCTTTGGAGAATAGCCAAATGGTCGATGTACAGGGCTACCGCGCCTGTCTTGGCGTGATCGCCCCTTCCACCAACACCACCGTCCAGCCCGATATGGAGCGCATGCGCCCCGCTGGCGTGACCAACCACTTCTCGCGCATTTACGTGGAAGATCCGGTTGCGCTGTCGAACGAGGATTTTCTGGCGGGCACCACTGCAATTGCCGCCAATACGATGGACGCGGTGCGATCTGCCATGACACTGCGGCCCGAATATCTCGTGCTCGGCATGTCGGCGATCACGTTTTACGGCGGAGTTGAGGGCGGCAGGAAATTCAAGGCCGAAGTGGAGGGCATTGCGGGCGTCGGTGCATCGACCGGATCGGAATCGATTGCGGCGGCGCTGCATGCTTATGGCAATGTCAAAACCGTCAGCTTTGTTTCGCCCTATTATCCTGTGGCCAACGCCGAAGTGCGCAGGTTCCTTGAAGAATCAGGCTTTTCGGTGGTGCGCGACGTGCCGCTGGAATGCAAATGCTGGACCGATATTGCCAAAGTGGCGCCGCAGCGCCTGCGCGGGGTGATCGATCATCTGAACGGGCCGGACGTCGATGCAATCGTGCAGGTGGGCACGAACCTGTCGATGGTCAGCCTTGCTGCGGAATACGAGCTGAAGCTGGATAAGCCGGTGATTGCCATCAACACGGCCACCTATTGGCATGCCTTGCGCACATTGGGCTTTACAGACCGGATCGAGGGTATGGGCCGGTTGCTGGCAGAATTTTAAGGGCATAATGCCCGATTTTGATCGTAATCAAAGGCTAAAGGGATAAGTTGTCCGTACAACTATAAGGCCATCCCGGCTTGACAGGGGCGCAGTTTGGTTGGAAATTTGTCCGGACAATTATGATTGCCGAATCCAAACCTGATGCGTGTCCCGAACGGAAAGACGTGAAACGATGAAGCAGGATCTGCCCCCGCCCTATACGGCGCTCACCCGTCACCCGATGATGCCGCGCACCAGTCATGACGAGGCGGCGCGCTTCAATTTCCTCACGCTTTTCAACCGCTATGTTTCGGGCACCTTGGGCGCGGGCAACAAGCTGGCTTATGAAACGCGGGTGCTGCCTGCGTTCCGCGCAGAACATGGCCGCGATCCCGAACACCGCTATGAAATCCGCGATGCGATGAACCGTGATCCGTTCCACCGCATGTGGTCGGCCTTGAAGCGCAATTCGATGGAAATGCGCCATATGAACGGGCGGCAAACTGTGCTGCGCCAGTTGGACGAGCTGGACGCGCAGGCACGCCAGTTCAACGAACATTCCGGCCTGCTCGAACTGGACGCCAGCATTGCGCAGCCGGTTTACCAGACGTGCGTTGATATTCACTGCCAGCCCGGCGGCTATCATACCGAGGAACGGCCCGGCGATGTGACTGTGGGTGCCAATTATGATGTGGGCCTGTTCGCCACGGTCGGCGGGGCTTTGGGCGCGCTGAACGATGGCGGCGGGCAGGCGCTGGTGGCTTGGGCCAAGGCAAACAAGCCCGATTGGCAGCCCGAACGCATTCTCGATATCGGCTGCACGGTGGGCCACAATGCGGTGCCCATCGCGCAGGGCTTCCCTGATGCCGAAGTGATTGCGATTGATACGGCGGGGCCGACCTTGCGCTATGCCGCAGCGCGCGCGGCGGGGCTGGGCGTGAAGAACATCAAGTTCGTGCAGGCCAATGGCGAGGATTTGTCGCGCTATCCCGACAACCACTTTGACTGGGTGCAGACGACCATGTTCCTGCACGAATTGTCGGCCACGGCCATGCCCAACATCCTGCGCGAGGCGCACCGCGTGCTGAAGCCGGGCGGGCTGATCCTGCACGTTGAGCAGCCGCAATACGGGCCGGACATGCCGCTGTTTGAACAGTTCATGCGCGATTGGGATGCGTTCAATAACAACGAACCGTTCTGGTCAGCCATGCATGGCGTGGAACTGGAAGACGTGATGGCCGATTGCGGCTTTTCCCATGCCGAACAGTTTGTTGTGGGCGTGCGTGCGGTGGTGGACCCGACGATCTTCCCGCCATCGCCCGAAGGCGAAGCCGAGGATTATGGCCGCGCGGCGGTGTGGAATGCCTATGGCGCGTGGAAAGCGGCGCCTGCACAGGAGTTGGCAGCATGACCGAGGGTATCGACTGGATCGCCCGTTCGGGCGCACGCGCAAAGGGCCGCCGTCCCGCCTTTTTCGAAGAGCCTGCGCTGGACCGGCTTTATTCGCTGACACTGGCGCTTGCGGCTGAATTGTCCGCCACGCGGGAACGGCTCGACACGGTAGAGCGCCTGCTTGCTGCCGGTGGTAGCCTCAATCGCGAAGACATCGAGAACTTTGCCCCCGACCGCGCCGCAGGTGACGAGAGGGGCGAGGCAACCCGCGCTTACAGTGCGCGCATCATGCGCGGCTTCCAACAGGAAGTGGAAGCGATGGAGCAGCCCGATCCGCCGATCATGGACTGGGTCGAAAAGCTTTCGGTGTCCTGACGATCTGCATGCGGGGGGAATAACCGTGATTGAAGAAGTGCTTGTTCTGCGCTGGGTCCACATCATCTCCATGGTCTATTGGCTGGGTGGTGAATGGGGCGTGTTCCAGTCCAGCTACAACATCGTGAACCGCAACCTTTCGCTCGAAGAGCGGCGGCGGCACATGGAAACCGCCTATCGCATCGACGTGCTGGCGCGCACCGGCATTATCCTGCTGCTGCCGCTGGGCCTGCACATGGGCAATATCTATGGGCTTCAGCCATATGGCGGCGGCTATCTGACTGCGATGTGGCTGTTCGTGGCAGGTTGGCTGGGCCTGTGCTGGGGTGCGTTTTTCAAGCGGGAAACCGACATCGGCATCCGTCTGACCAAGATTGACGAGGCGATCCGCTATATCCTGATCCCGCTGATTTTCGTGGTCGGCATCTCATCGCTGATGGGCAATGGTCCGCTGGAAGCGGGCGAAGGCACGCGCTGGTATGCGACCAAGCTGACGCTTTACGGCTTTACGCTGTGTATCGGTCTGGGTCTTCGCTGGATCATGCGGTTGTGGACGATGCGTTTCCGCGCACTGGCCGCCGGGCCTGATCCGGTGCAGGAAGCGGCGCTTGAGCGCGAGATCGTCTATGGCCGATTGATGGCCTATGTTTACTGGATCACGATTTCGGGCATCTGCTTCCTGGGCACGGTAAAGCCGTTCTGATCTTGGTGAGCAGACTATGCCCACCCCTGACTCTTCCCGCTTGCGGGAGGGGTCGCGGGTGGGCTTTCCTTCTGTCTAGAACCGCACCACGGGCTTGACGACTTTGCCCGTTTCCCCCGCTTCGATCGCCGCGCCAAGATCGGCAAAGTCGAAATATTCGACCAACCGATCGAACGGGAAACGTCCGGCGCGATAGTGTTCGATCAGTTCCGGGATGAAGGCTTGCGGATTGGCGCTGCCTTCCACCACGCCGCGAATGACGCGGCCTGCGCTCATGATATGGGTGGTATCTGCCTCGACCGTGGTGCCGGGGGCATAAGCGCCAACCAGCGCGATTTCGCCGCGCGGGGCCAGCGCAAGGATGGCATCATTGACCAGGGCGGCAATGCCGGTCGTGTCGATGATGTAATCGAAACCGGCGGGGCAGCCGGCCTGCTGGGCCAATTCCGCAAAATTGCCGCGATCGCTGCGCAGACCGTGGGTTGCGCCAAGTTGCTGCGCCAAAGCGATACGTTGATCATTGATGTCGATGGCGACGACGGTGGCAGCTTCGGCAATCCCGGCAGCCATGATGGCCGACAGGCCAACCGCGCCCACGCCGATTACCGCAACGCTGGAGCCTGCGCGCACGCGGCAGGCATTGAGCACCGCGCCTGCGCCAGTCTGGATGCCGCAGCCCAAGGGGCCGAGCAATTCGAGCGGCAAGTCCTTGACGACTTTGACGGCGTTGCGCTGGTTGACCACGGCGTGTGTGGCAAACGATGACTGGCCGAAGACGTGGCTGTGGACCGCAGCGCCGCCGGCGTCGGTGAGGGCGGTGGAGCCATCGCTGCGCGCGCCGAAGAAATTGAGCGGTACCCATGAATGGCAATAGGCCGGTTCATGGTCATCGCACGAGACGCAAGCCCCGCAGGACATGAAGCTGAGGACAACGTGATCGCCTACGGCAAGGCCAGTGACCGCACTGCCGACCGCGCGGACAATGCCCGATCCTTCATGCCCCAGAACCACCGGCAGGGGCACGGGCAGATGGCCATCGCGCATGACCATATCGGTGTGGCAAATGCCGACGCCGCGCATTTCGACCAGCACTTCATCGGCGCGCGGGTCTTCGATGGTTACGGCCTCGATTGCGGCCACTGCGCCTGCCTTGCGCAGGACGGCGGCTTTGGCTTGGGTTGCCATGTCTGTTTTCTCTCAAAAAAACGTCAAAAGGCCCGGCAGTGCTGCCGGGCCTTCGATAGGGATCAGAACTTGAAACCGATCCGTGCGTACCATTCACGCGGGCGGTTGTAGCTGCCGAAGTAGACGCCTGCGGCATCGTTCGCGCCGCCTGAAACGAGGTAGCGGGTTTCGGTCAGGTTGGTGCCGCCCACGGTCAGGTCCCAGCGGCCATCAGGTTCGCGATAGCTGATGCTGGCGTTGACCAGATCGATGGGCGGACGACGCAGTGGCAGATAGCGCGCCACATCGTTGAACACCTCGCTCTTGTGTGTCCAGTCAGCCAGGAACACCATCGAACCGCCATTGGCCAGATCGAGTTCATAGCGCGGGCTGATGTTGGTCGACCATGTTGCCGTCTTTGGCAATTGGCCGCCGATCACCGCACCAAGGCGCAGGCCGGGGATCGGGCCTGCCACGTCCGGACGCAGCACGCTGGCTGAAAGCGCGGTGAAGGTGGCATCGAGATAGCCGACCGAAGCGTTGATCGTGAGACCATTGACCGGCGCAACAACCGCTTCGACCTCCACACCCTTGATCCGCGCCGTACCTGCGTTGTCGATGGTGGGCGATGTGCCGACCTGCTGGTTCAACTGGACGTTCTTGTAATTGGTGGTGAACGCGGCAAGATTCAGTTGCAGGCGGCGGTCCAGCAGGGTCGATTTGACGCCGACTTCGAACGTCTCGGCAATTTCTTCATCGAAATCAGGCGCGACGTTGCCTTGAGGGTTGGAAAGGCGGGTGGTCCAGCCGCCGGTCTTGTAACCTTCCGAATAGGAGCCATAGACCATCACGTCCTCCGTCGGACGCAATTGCACGCCCACTTTTGGCGCAAAGTTCGAAAATTCCTTGCGGTTCACGCCCGGAACGTAAAGCTGGACGGGGTTGGTGGGATCGGGGAACGACAGCGCGGCAAAACAGGGCGGGCCACCGGCGCCAACCGGCGGTGCCAGCGGAAAGCTGCCGAACGGCGCGATGGTGCCATCAGGCGCAGCGCAACCGAACAGCTTGTAGCTGCCGCCGTTCAGATCCTGCTGGCCGCCTTCGAACTTCTTGGTTTCCTTGGTGTAACGGCCACCCAAGGTGAGCGAGATCCAGTCGTTTACCTTGAAATCCACCTGACCGAAGAAGGCATAGTTGCTGGTATCGAAGTTGTTTGGACCATCAACCTGAAGCAGGCCTTCATCAAACACCACATAGTCGTGCAGATCGCCCTTTTCTTCGAAGTAATATGCACCCAGCACGAAGTTCAGCTTGCCATCCAGCAGGTCGGAACCAAGCAATTGTAGTTCTTCGCTGAATTGCTCCTGATTTTGCGTGAACGTCAGTTCGAGCATGCTCAGCGGCGAACCGTCAACGTCGGTTCCGGCAGTCCAGTTGGTCTTGCGGAACGCGCTGATCGAACGCAGCATCAAGCCTTCGGCCACATCCAGTTCAAGATTGCCCGAAACGCCCCATGCCTGCAATTTGTTCAAAGTCGGGCCGGTGGCATATGATGTATCGGGATCACCGGTGATGAAACGGCCATCCCAGGGCAGGCGATCATTCGTCGGGTCGGCATCGCGGTTGACGCCGGCCAGCGATGATAGCAACCCGCCCGGATTGACGCTGGTGCCGCGCGCGCCGCAAATGGCGCTTGCCCCGCGCGCTGCGATATCGGCCGGGGTCGAACCGATGCAGAAGTTGTACAGGCCGCCAAACAGGAAGCCTCCTTCGGGATTGACCGGGTTGATCCCCGTGCCCGGAAGCGGATTGGTCGGTGCAAATGGCCCTGCCGGGAATGAAACGCCCAGCAGCGAGCTGGTCTGACCCGATGAGTCCTGATTTGTATAATCGCCCGAAAGCGTCGCTCGGAAGGCACCGCCATTGTCCCAGCGCAATTTGCCGCGCAGGCTGACGCTGTTGTCTTCGCTTTGGCGGGTCGCGGTTGATGTGTCTGCGTGGCTGAACGCACTGGCCGGGTCGGAATTGGCAATTGCGCGCATTTCGGCAGCGGTGCCATTGTAAGGAATACGCTTCTGGAAGCCGTTGCGGCTGGTGACAGATCCGGTGACCGATGCGGCCAGCCCATCACTGATCGGCAGATCGATGGTCGCGCGGGCCTTTACCAGGCTGAAGCTGCCGGTGGTGAGATCACCGACCAGCCGGAATTCCTTGCCGGGATTGTGGGTGACGATGGACACTGCACCGCCGATGGTGTTGCGGCCAAACAGCGTGCCTTGCGGGCCTTTGAGCACTTCGATGCGTTCCACATCGGGCAAGTCCTGATTTGCGCCGACTGTGCGGGCAAGGAACACGCCATCGAGATAGATGCCGACGCCGGGATCGATATTGAATGCAAAGTCATCCGAACCGATGCCGCGAATCGTGGCCGAAAGCACGGCGGACGAGCCCGAGAACGGGGTGCCGCCATCAAGGTTGACGTTCGGGGCCAGCGCGCCAAGCGAAGCGATATCGTTGACCGCGCGTTCACGCAGGGCCGTGTTGCTGAAGGCCGAGATGGCGATTGGCACGTCCTGCACGTTTTCAACGCGCTTCTGGGCGGTGACGACGATCTGTTCGATGCCGCCCTGATTTTCTGTGGCCTGATTTTCTGCGGCCTGATCCTCCGAAGCCTGTTCAGCCTGGGCGAAGGCTTGCGACGGCAGGGCGAAAATGGATGCAGCAAGCGCGAGTGTGCTTACCGATTGAAACCGGACTTTCATGCAGAACCTCCCATTGTTATTGGCTATAGCGTTACGGGCATGGCTGTGCCCGCGCTTGTCTGTCCGCGCAGAAATGCGGACAAACGCGCAAGATGCGTGTTGGTGGGAGGCAGGATCAGTTCAGGACGCGGTAGCGCGACGGGGCTGATCCGAACATTTGCTGGAAGCGCCGGGCAAAGTGCGCCGAATCGGCAAAGCCGCATTCCAGCGCGATTTCTGTGACCGTCGTCTGCGGTTCTGCCAACAGCCGCCGCGCGGCGTGATGCAGACGGCGCTGCATGATCATGCGGCCCAATGTAACGCCGGCGCTGGCTGTGGCTGCCTGTAACGTGCGCAATGGCAGGCCCAGTTCGGCAGCGATCCGCGACGGGCCAAGGTCAAAATCGCCGATATGTTCGGCAATCACGCTTTCCACTTGCGCCAAAGTGCGGTTGCCGGGAGCTTCCGTGTTTGAAGTGCAGCCTTCCAGACAGGCCGCAATCATATCGCCCAGGATGGTAGCATGCATTTGCCAGTGCGAAGGAGGCATATCTGCGCTGGCTTCCTGCCACAATGATGACATGTAGCGCTGAACAAGCCGGGTGCCGGGAAGCTGGCCCGAGACTTTGTGCGCCACCAGTTCGTCAATTTGCGGAACGCGTGCGGCCAGCATGGCGCGGTCAAATTCCACTACCATCATTTCGTGCTGCCTGTCGGCATCGAAGCAATAGAACTCTTCGGCGGCGCACATCACCATGTCACCTTCGGCAAGTTCGACCCGGCGGCCGCGCTGTTCCAGCAAGGCCCGTCCGCGCGTCAGCAGGTGAATGACCAGAGATTGATCGGTTGGTCGCGTTGCACGATTGGCATGGCGCCGGATAACGGCCGGGGCCGATGATGGCCTGACCATGCGCAGACCGGCCAGTTCCCACACCGCCAGTTTCGCGTTAAAACGGCTGCGATCGGAATCAACCGTCATGCCCCGATAAGTCGAACCTATCAGGTCATTCCAGTAATCCAGCCGCTCCATCGGATCGAACTGGCGTGTGCTGATCACTTCGAACATGGTTGTTCCGCCCGACAGCCTGCATCTCTCTTGTATGATTGTTACAAAATATAGCAGTTTGTGCCAAGCGGACTTTTGGGAGAGGCCCGAAGCGTCAGTTTTTGTATTCAACCGCCTTGCGCTGCAATCCTGCAATGGGATCAGCCGCCATTGCAGGATCGTTGGCGGCCAGCATCGCGCGCCAGTCTTCGGGCATATCAGAATACTTCGCCACCTTCTGCCCCAATGAACGCAGCGTTTGCGTGCCGGCACCTGCGGGCATTTTCCACCAGCGCGCATAATCGGTAACGTCGGTGCCGTGGGCCATCGCGCTGGCGAAATGGACCTTGGGGTTCAGCGCTTCTGCCGCCGGGCTGCAAATCATGCTCATATCATTGAGCACACGGTCTGTCGCGCCCGGCGTCATTGCGCGGGCGCGGCTGTGGGTGTGGATGCCCACCTGATCGCCCACGTGGTAGAACAGTTCGGGCACGTGCTCCAAAGTGAAGTTCGTGCCGCCAATGCCGGGCGGCAATTGCAGGACATTATCGGGTGTATAGTGCACCGGCGTCGGCCCGACGGGGGCAAAGGGCACGTCGATCATCTGGCCGGTGACGGGATTGAGGATCTGCTCGGTGCGCTTGCTGCTGCCCAACGCGGTGCGGAAGCCGAGTTCATATTGCACCACGTCCATGCTGCCATCAGCATGGGGCGTGACATACATTACCGCGCCGAAGGTCAATTCGCACAGCGGAATCAGGTTTGCGCCTTGCTGCGCATAATTGCGGCCACGGAAGAACCAGAACACCGGCCCCGCATCAGTGCGCAGCCGCATCCGGCGGATCATGCCAATGCGGCTTTTGGCATCGGCAGGAATGCCCGCTTCCCGCGCGGGCACTTCGGCGGTCGTTGCTGCACCGGCAAAGCCGAACGCCGGAAGCGCTGCTGCACCCCCTAGCGCAACGCCACCTGCCAGCAACATGCGGCGGCTGAGGACGCTCATTTCGTCGAAGGGATCGTTGTGCATGGGGGCCTCCACAGGCAAATATCAGGCAGCCGAAACGGCGCCCTTCATCAGCAATTCGTCAATCTTGTCAGAGGTATAGCCGAGTGATTCCAGCACCGCACGGCTGTCTGCTCCGGCCTTTGGCAAGGTGACGGGCGCGCCGGGGCGCTTGCCGTCCATTTGCAGCGGGATCGTTGGCAATTGTGTGTGTTCACCCGTGTCGAGCGTAACCGGTTCAAGCCCGCCGTCGGCCAGTTGCGGATCATCGAACATGTCTTCGGGCTTGCCGATGGGGGCGAAGGGCAGGCCGGTGCCTTCCAGCTTGGCGATCACATCGGCGCGGGTCATCGTGCCGATCAGCGCGCGGATTTGCGGCAGGATGCGGTCGCGCGCCAAAACGCGCTGGTTATTGGCGCGCAAGGTTTCATCGGCCCACAGGTCATCAAGGCTGAACAGCGCGCAGAACTTTTCCCACAGGCTGTCTGTCACCACGCCGATGAATACCGGCTCGTCCAGCGTTTCGAACACATCGTAAATGGCCCAGGCCGATATGCGTGCGGGCATGGGGGAGGCGGCTTTACCGGTGACGGCAAATTGCGCCATGTGCTGGCCCACGAGATAGACCGTGGTTTCGAACAGGCTGGCGACGATTTTTTGTCCGCGTGCCGTTCGGTGGCGTTCCTCCAGAGCAGCAAGGATGCCGATCACGCCGAACATGCCGCCGGTCACATCGATCACCGAAGAGCCTGCGCGCAAAGGGCGTCCGGGAGGGCCGGTCATATAGGCCAGGCCGCCCATCATCTGCGCCACTTCATCAAGCGCAGTGCGATCTTCATAGGGGCCGGGGAGGAAGCCTTTTTCCGAACAATAGATCAGGCGCGGGTTGGTCTCGGACAGTGCTTCGTAGGAAAGGCCAAGCCGATCAAGCGCGCCGGGGCGGAAGTTTTCGACCAGAATATCGGCATTGGCCGCCAGATCGCGCGCCACGGCCAAACCTTCAGCAGACTTGAGATCGAGGCAGATCGATTGCTTTCCGCGATTGTACATCGGGAAATAGCCTGCGCCCGATCCCAGCAAGCGCCGCGTCTGATCACCCCCGATAGGTTCGATCCGTACCACTTCTGCGCCAAGCCCTGCAAGGATGTGGCCCACCGCCGGACCCATGACCATGTGAGTGAACTCGACGACTTTGATCCCGGCGAGAGGTTGGGGGGCGCTCACTTGGCGATCCTTTCGTTGTAATCCATCATCGGCCCGGCTTCGGGCGTGAAGCCGTAAAGCGGCTCGTCCGGAAGGGCTGCGGCAAGGATCGGGCGGACAGCCAGCAGCTTTTCAAGGTCGATCCCGGTATCGAGGCCCATCGCGTTGAGCATCAGCACCAGGTCTTCGGTCACCAGATTGCCCGAAGCGCCGGGCGCATAAGGGCAGCCGCCAAGCCCGCCGAGCGAGGCGTCCAGCGTGGTGATGCCTTCGTCCAATCCGGCCAATGCATTGGCAAGGCCAAGGCCGCGTGTGTTGTGGAGGTGCAGCGTCGTCAGCTTGTCCCCCACTACGCTGCGTACCTTGCGCACCAGACGTTTGACTTGGGCGGGATCGGCATAGCCGGTGGTATCGGACAGGCTGAATTCCTGTGCGCCTGCTGCCAGCGATGCTTCGGCCAGACGCATCACGGCATCTTCGCTGACCGCGCCTTCAAATGTGCAGCCGAACGCGGTGGACAGGCTGACGGCGAAGTGAATGCCTGCCTCGCGCGCGATCTGTGCCACCGCCGCGATTTCGGCCAGCATCGCGGGGTGATCCTTGCGCACGTTCTTGATCGAATGCGTCTCGCTCATCGAAAACGGGATCGACATGCCGTGTACGCCCGCTTCCACCGCGCGCGCCGCGCCTTTGGCATTGGGCACCAGCGCCACGACGTTAAGGCCGGGGATCGTGCGCGCGAAGGCGACGAGTTCTGCCGTATCGGCCATTTGCGGCAAAAGGCTGGCGGGCACGAAACTGCCCACCTCTATTTCGGAAACGCCCGCTGCGGCTTCGGCAGCGATCCACGCCTTTTTGGCGGCGAGCGGCATGACCTGCTTGATCGATTGCAAGCCATCGCGCGGGCCGACTTCGGAAACGAGAATACGGGTCACGCAAGTTTCTCCAAGTACACCCACGGACGGGCCGCGCGGTCTTCACGCGTCCACGCATCTATCGCGGGCCGCGATTTCAGGGTGAGGTCGATGGCGTCGAGCCCTTCGAGCAGCATCTGTTTGGGTTCTGGCGCGATGTCGAAGGGGTGGACTGAGGTGCTGCAAGTGACGGTTTGTGCGGGCAAATCGACGTGGACTTCGGCCCACGGCATGGCGGCAATGGCCTCGGCGGGGAGGGCCACCGGCAGCAGGCCGTTGCGCAGGGCGTTGGCGGCAAAGATCGGCGCGAAGCTTTGCGCGATCACGCAAGTGATGCCCCATTCCATCAGCGCCCAGACCGCATGTTCACGGCTGGAACCGCAGCCGAAGTTTGCGCCTGCCAGCAAGATGCGCTGGCCTTTGGCGTCGCTTTG
>JADYXV010000275.1 GCA_020853995.1 Novosphingobium sp. | reverse complement strand
CGACTGCCCCGCCTGCACGAACATGATCGTGCAGGCGGGGCAGGCGCATGAAAATGGCTGTTTTCCGGCTGAATAGAGCCTGACTTTCGTTATTAACCTTTGACACAAACAGGTTTCTCAGGTTTCTTTGCGGCCACCCGAAAGGCGATTCCAACCCAACCTTTCACAAAAAATCGTAGGGGGTTCCGACAATGAACAAAAACGATCTGATCGGCGCCGTTGCCGATGTCAGCGGTCTATCCAAAACCGACGCCACAAGGGCAGTCGAAGCGGTATTTGAATCCATCACCAGTGCGCTGACCAAAGGCGATGAAGTCCGCCTCGTGGGCTTTGGCACGTTTGCTGTAGCAAAGCGCAAGGCATCGATCGGTCGCAACCCGCGCACGGGTGAACCGATGTCGATCAAGGCTTCCTCACAGCCCAAGTTCAAGGCCGGCAAGGGTTTGAAAGACGCCGTCAATTGATGGCTCATCCATTCGGCTGAAACCCTTTACGGATCAAGAAAAACACCGCCTCAGCCGCCTGGCTGATGCGGTTTTTTCATGTCACGGCACAATGCGGACGAGCGCTGTTGGTGGGGCGGCAGTACGCGCATTGACTTTCCAAACCAGTTTCCTGCCGTTCGGCGCAGCAGCGGGGCCGTCATCGGTGTTGTTTGCAAGGATTTCGCCATCTGTCATCAGCGTTAGGACGCCGTCCAGTGTCGGCATGCCATTTGTGCTTGCTTTATCTCCGGCACTTCCCGCCGAAGCCGCCATCGCCATGAAGGGCGAAGACGTGGCACCCGATGTGAAAGCTGGTGCCTCAAGCCTTACCGAACCGTCAGAGCGGCGGATCAGTGTCACAAACGGCGTCGCGATCGGAAACTTTTCGATCATCGGAAAAGTGAAATCATGGTCGAGCCTGCCCGTAATGGCATAGTCAACTTCGAAGCGACCATCGCCTTTGTCGATAACGGATTTCCAGCCATGCTGGCGCCGCAACCGTTCGGCAAACTCCTGCGCTGCTCGGGGATCGGATGGATCAATGCCGCCCAGCATCGATTTCATCATGGCCTCTTCGGATTTTTTCTTCTCAGCAGCGCTTACTTTGGCTGACGCCTGCTCCTCTTCCCAAGTGGCCTTCTGGTCGGCGATTTCATTCTTTGAACATTCGCGCTCATCCCCGGATGGATCGGCAAAACAGGGGGAGGGCGTAAATACCTCTTCGCCAGCATCCTTGCCGCGCTTGTCAGCCGCCAATTTTGATAGCGCCAGCAGATGGATATCGCCTTTGTAGGCAAAGCTGAACGTGCCATCCTTGCGCAAGTCGAGATCAGACGTGAACTTGCCTGGCAGCAACATGCACCCCGCCAGCAGCAGAACCCCTGCCACCACTGCCGTTATCGCCCCCAAGTGCCGCATCATGCTTCTCCCGACTTGCTCAAATTCCCGTCATCCTTCGCGCGTATAAACCGCGTAGAGCGCAATGGCAGTAGCGTTCGATACATTAAGACTTTCTATGGCCGACGCCATGGGCAACCGCGCTATGGCATCGCAATGCTGCGCTACGTTGTGGCGCAAGCCTTCGCCTTCAGCACCCATCACGATCACCACAGGGCCTTTAGGCAGGGCCGACGGAAACACGTCCTTGCCTTTTCCGTCCAGACCGATCCGCCAATAGCCTTCTTCGGCCATCCGTTCCAGCGCGCGGGCCAGATTGACCACGCGCACCCACGGCACCGTTTCAAGCGCGCCTGAAGCAGATTTTGCCAAGGTACCCGATTCGACCGGCGAATTGCGGTCCTGCGTGACCAGCGCGGCCACATCAAACGCTGCACACGAGCGCAGGATTGCACCAACGTTGTGCGGATCGGTCACCGAATCGAGCACGACAATGGTGCGGCCCTCGGACTCATCCAGAATGTCATCAAGCGCCACATCATCCAGCGGCAGGCATTCCAGAACCAATCCCTGATGCGGCGCATCCTTCGGAACCAAACGTCCCAGATCGGCGGCCTGCGCATATTCCACCGGCAGGGTGCTTGGCAGTTCGGCGTCATTTTCATCCAGCAATTGCTGGATCGCCTCACGCGTGCCCCACAGCTTTTTGGCATCGCGATTGGGATTGGTCAGCGCCGCCTCGATCGCGTGGCGCCCCCACAGGCGCACGACGCCGCCATTGGCACGGCCTGATCCGCGACCATGCTTGTTCCGGGCTTCGCGTCCACGCAGGGACTTGCCCTTTTGTTGATCGTTGTTGCGGGGCATCGGCTACCTTTTCTTCGCTAACGTGTAAAATCGTGCCGCGCATGCCACTGTGGCCATTGACAGGCAAGCGATGCTTCGCCAAAGGACCGCCTCTCGGCCGGACGGCCTCCTTGTGGGGCCTGCAAATTGAGAAGCCTTTTTAGGGGTTCTCGCACCGGCAGCACTGGTGTGGACAGGTGGCCGAGTGGTTAATGGCAGCAGACTGTAAATCTGCCCGCGAGAGCGTACGGTGGTTCGAATCCACCCCTGTCCACCACCAGCCCTTAAGGGGCTGAAAAGCCAAGAAAATCGGGCTTTTACCCTTCCGAAT
>JADYXV010000274.1 GCA_020853995.1 Novosphingobium sp. | reverse complement strand
GATCACCGTGATTGACGCAGGAAGCCTCTCGGCAAGGCACCTTGTGCCGGGCGGGCTGGGTGCCCGTCCAAGCAAGGTAACGCTGTCCGAGGGGCTTCCTGCGTCACCCCCTCCGTCACGGTGATCCAGATTGGTCGGAAAACGCTCTAATTGCGTTCGTAAGGGACGGAACTGCGCATGGCGTTCATTTCGCCGTAGATTTCGCGCGCGGTATCGCACGCATCATCATTCCCACGGTCACACCTGCGCAGGGCGCGGTCATAATCGCGTGACAGTTCGCCATAGCGTTCGTCACGCTGGCGGATTTCGCGTCCGCGCCGTTGATCGCGTTCGGATTGGCTGACGGTGACGCGGTCATAGACCCCCGCGGTTGTATTCACCGCATTGGCACCGGCGCGCACGGGCATCGTCACCAGATCAAACGCGCTTTTTGCGACGCATCCGGGCAGTACGGCCAGGATCAAGGCAACATTGACAGTCCGCAATCTCATGTGACGCTCCCCGATCCTGTCAAACACAGTCGCGCGGGGTCTATAGCAGGGCGAACATTGACGGTATGTGATCAAACACGCGTGGTGCCGTATTTATTTCACGGTCTGTCGGACGCTTCACTGCTGTCTGTTGCAGGCGTGACGCCGTTTTCGCACACCAGTTTGCCTGATCACACAGAATTGACCTTGCAGGTGGCGCGGCCAAACACGCGAACTTCACCCGAACCAACGATGTTGGCATTGACGTTCCCGTTCGAGGCGAAGCGCGCATTGCCTGATCCGGCGACATCGACTTTCACCTCGTCGGCGTTCAGACTATCCATTTCAGCATCGCCGCTGCCCGCCACAGTCAGCTTCATGGCCTTGGTCTTGCCGCCCGCGCGCAACTTGCCCGAGCCGACCACATCGACATCGAGTTTTGGCGTATCAATCGCGCGCGCTTCAACGATACCTGAACCGGCAATCACGATTTTCGCTTCCGGGCCGCCCATTTGATCAGCGATGACATTACCCGATCCTGCCAGAACGATCTCGCTAAGCAGCGGCAGGGTGACGTTGACCGTGGCGGCGCGCATGTTTGTGCCGATCTTCCAATCTTCATGCACAATGCCAAGTCCGCCTTCCGACAAGGCAAATCGCAGCTTGTCGGCACTTTCGCCCTCAACCGTGATCGCCAATTTGTCACCGCGCACGACGCGCACATTTTCGGGGCCAAACAGCGTGATTGCGGTGGGGGCAGGGCCGGTCATGTCCAGATCGGCCAGTGGCACGCCCTTTTTGCCATCGAATGCGATGTTTGCTGCATCACACCCGGCAAGCGCGGTAGCCAACCCCAACATCGCAACACCGGCGACGGCACGAACAAGTGTTTGCAACATGACCTTGATCCTTCTCACTGTGTTAGGGATGTAACACGGTGATCCGGTATGCGCCATGTCATTGGTGGAGCGGGGCGGGGCGTTGATCGGACAACGTTGTAAATAGGGGTTTCGCGCAGAGGCGCAGAGGAAAAGGAGTTCGCAGAGGCGATGACTTGTTTCTCAGCGTTCTCTGCTTCCTCTGCGCCTCTGCGCGAAACAAAAATCCGAAGCGGAGCCTGCCAGCATCATCCGCCAAAGCGGGCGAGGTCGTGCTTGGAGCTGACACAAACCCAAAAAAGGCCCCCGGTTTCCCGGAGGCCTGTTTTGCAACGCAAGAATTGCGAAACAGCGTTATGCCGCTGGTGTTTCGTAGTACTTTGGCGCGTGTTCGTTGAGGATTTCGAGAATCTTCTTGAGCGCAGCAGGCTCGTCCGTCTTTTCCATGGCGGCGAGTTCGCGCGCGAGGCGTGACGAGGCCGCTTCGAAGATCTGGCGTTCGGAGTAGGACTGTTCTGGCTGATCATCAGCGCGGAACAGATCGCGGGTCACTTCGGCGATGGAAACCAGATCACCTGAATTGATCTTCGCTTCGTATTCCTGGGCGCGGCGCGACCACATCGTGCGCTTGACCTTGGGCTTGCCCTTGAGCGTATCGAGCGCTTCGCGCAGCGTCTTGTCAGACGACAGTTTGCGCATGCCGATCGATTCAACCTTGTTTACAGGAACGCGCAAGGTCATGCGTTCTTTTTCAAAGCGCAGGACATAAAGCTGGAGCTTCATGCCGGCAATTTCTTCGTCCTGAAGCTCGACCACGCGGCCGACACCATGCTTTGGATAAACGACGTAGTCCCCAACATCGAAGGCGAGAGCCTTGACTGCCATTGGTATTCCTTTCGACGCGGCACAGACGGGCCAGCGGTCACAGGGTGCTTCATCGGGGAAAAAGCAGCAAGACACCGCCCATCAGGCAGTCTTGCGAGGCCCAGCGATCCGTTTGCTTTTGTTGTCCTGCCTTTTCGTGGTGAAAAGGCGCCGGACAGGGTTCAACCCACCGGCGCTTGGCAAGCTTACTAACACTTCTGCAACAATTTTACCAGCCCTGTGTGCACTGCACTGTAAATCGTTTGTTGCCGCTATATCAGCGGCAACATCGTGCAGGATCAGACAGGGTGGAAAGGGGTGGCAGGCGTCAGATCAATCGCCTTCGCCAGGTTCGGCCGAGAAGTACTTTTCGAACTTGCCGTCTTCGCCCTTATGCTCATCAGCATCGGCGGGAGCGTCCTTCTTGGCGGTGATATTGGGCCATTCCGCCGAATACTTGGTGTTCAGTTCAAGCCACTGCTCAAGGCCCGATTCGGTGTCAGGCAGAATCGCTTCGGCAGGGCATTCGGGTTCGCAAACGCCGCAATCGATGCATTCGCTGGGGTTGATTACCAGCATGTTTTCGCCTTCGTAGAAGCAGTCGACGGGGCAAACCTCGACGCAATCCATGAATTTACAACGAATGCAGGCGTCAGTGACGACGTAGGTCATGGCGAATTTCGTCCCTCAGTAACTCTTTAAGGCCGTGCTAGAGGCGTTGCACCCAGATCGTCAAGCACCCGATAGCACCCCTGCGCTTCTAATGCGGGTCCACGGCGTACAGGAATGCTCAAAACCTCGATCACGCTTACACGGGTGGGCAAAGGCAGGACCAGCACATCGCCGCATTTCACATCGGCACTGGGGCGTTCCACACGGCGGCCGTTCAGACGGATATGGCCATCAGCCACCCAGTTTTGCGCCATTCCGCGCGATCCGGAAAACCGCAAAAACCAAAGCACCTTGTCGATCCGCAACTGCGCCTCTCCCCTATCGTGTCACAAGTTCTGCCAAGGCCGCAAAAGCCCCTGTTGGCGTGGGCAAAGAAATCGCTTCAGGCGCAGCGCCTGTGCGCGCCGGGCGCCATTCCCATAACGGCGGCATGGCTGGACCCTGTGCCCCTTCAGACAGGGCACGGCCCATGAACACGCGAAAGCCACCAGCCCGTAGCAAGGCGGCAAAGCTGGCGGTGGAGAGCCCCATCGAACGCGCCACGCCGGGATCAAGGTAGAACCGCCGCCCCTTGGTTGCCAGACGCGTGCGATGTGCCGCGTGCAGAAGCTTTTCAGCCAGATCGACGCGCAAGCATTCAGCGCCAAGACGGCGATAGCCGAGCGGCGGTTCTTTGCCGATGATGACGGGGCTGGCCGATACAGGCACAGCAAGCGGGCGGGCTCCCCACACCGTTGCCAGCGTCGCCCAAAGTTTTAGCGGTGCTGGCCGCAACATGGCAGGCACGAACAGATCAAGCGCGCCAATCCGCACGCCCAGCTTTTTCATGCGATCGCGTTGTGGACCATCGAGCCGGTCCAGCCCGGAATCGTCGCGTGGCAATACGCCGCCTGCCTCAACCAGATGGAGAAGCAATGCCCGCAAGTTTGCACCGGAATCGCTGGCGCGGCTCGCTTCTGCCAGATTGACCAAGGGGCCGAGCAGACGGGCAACATGGGCCGCGAACCAATCCTGCAATGCCTGCACGACGCGGGCTTTCAGCAGTGGGGGGAAACGGTCCAGCGTGGCGTCGGGCTTGATCCTGGGTTCCAGCAATCCGCGCCCGCGTTCCAGTTTGGCCACGGTAATGCCGCGCCAGACAAGCGCCGCATTTTCTACCGTCAAACAGTCAGGCTCTTTGGCACTGGCAAGAAGTTCAACCGCGCGCGTTTCAAACAACGCGGGCAAATGCCGTTCTGCTGCCGCCAGCAACAGCTTGCGGTCTGCCGCGCGGGCGAGGGGATCAACCACGAAGCGGAAGCCTTCGAGATGGCCGATGGGTTCATCATCCACCAGTACGGCACCGGAATCTGACAGGCGCACCGGCAATAGCCCCGCGTCAGAGCCTGCCTTGCGCATCAATACCGTGGTGCGGCGATTGACGAAGCGTTCGGTCAGCCGCGCGTGAAGCGCATCGGACAGGCGGGTTTCCACAGCGCGGGCGCGGGCCGACATTTCGTCCTTGGCTAGCACCCAATCGGCACGCTGGGCGATATAGGACCATGACCGGATCGCGGAAATGCGGCCTTGCAGCGTGTCGATATCACCTGAAGGAATATCAAGCTGGGCAATGGCCTGCGCCACGTAATCCGCACCCAGATATCCGTGGCGCAAATCCTGCCACAACCGCGCGACAAAGCGGCTGTGGGTTTCTGCGCCTTGCTGGCGGAAATCGGGCAAGCGGCACACGTCCCAGAACCGCTGGACCGCACGAGACCCGCGAATGTCGGACGTGTCCGGCTCTTCCGACAAGCGCTTCAACACTGCCAAGTCAATCGACTGGGGTGGAATGTGCAATTCGCTGCGTGGTGGCAGGCTTTCAAGGTCCTCGATCAGCGTGGCGAGGCTATCGAAACGCGGCTCTGCCTCACGCCAGAACAACTTGGTCAGCGGCGGGAAGCGGTGTTCTTCAATCGCGTAGACTTCCTCTTCGGAAAATTCGGGATCATGCCCGCCCATTCCAGCCAGCGTGCCGAAAGTGCCGTCGCGCTGATGGCGGCCTGCACGGCCTGCAATCTGGGCCATCTCTGCGGTGGTAAGGCGGCGGTGGCGGTGGCCGTCGTATTTGGAAAGGCCGGCGAAAGCGACGTGATGGACATCGAGGTTCAGCCCCATACCGATGGCATCGGTTGCGACCAGATAATCAACCTCGCCCGACTGGTACATCGCGACCTGGGCATTGCGCGTTTGCGGGGACAGCGCGCCCATGACAACCGCTGCGCCACCACGAAACCGGCGCAGCATTTCAGCCATGACATAGACCTGTTCGGCACTGAACGCGACAATCGCACTGCGCGGGGGGATGCGCGATAGTTTCTTTGCGCCGATATGCGTCAGTGTGGAAAAGCGCGGGCGGGAAATGATTTCTGCTTCGGGCACCAAGGCTTTGATCATGGGCTGCAAGGTAGCCGATCCCAGCAGCATGGTTTCTTCGCGGCCACGCGTGTGGAGCAACCGGTCTGTGAACACGTGCCCGCGTTCGGGATCGGCAGAGAGTTGCGCTTCATCGAGCGCGATAAAGGCCAGATCGGGCCTGCTCGGCATGGCCTCGACCGTGCACAAGTGCCAACGCGCGCCTTTAGGCTCGATGCGTTCCTCGCCGGTGATCAGCGCGACGTTTTCGGGGCCTTTGATGGCGCAAACGCGGTCATAAACCTCACGCGCCAGAAGCCGCAGCGGAAAGCCGATGGCACCCGATGAATGCGCGCACAATCGCTCAATCGCAAGGTGCGTTTTGCCGGTATTGGTGGGGCCAAGCACCGCCTTGACCACTCCGGTATGAGCGGTTCGCCGGATCTGCGCTGGCGTGCGGTTGGCCATGCGTTGAATGTGGCGGGCTTGGTGCCGGTTAACAAGCGCGCGGTGTGAATTTATCCCCTGCCCGAAGTGACGGTGGGGTATGACGGGCTGTCAGGAACAGGCCTTTGATAACAGGCCCTCCCCTAGCCCCTCCCGTAAACGGGAGGGGGGATTGGAGAAAGGCCCGGATTTCTCCGGGCCTTGGGTTACTGGTTCATCGTGGCGAAGAAATCTTCGTTGGTCTTGGATTCCTTCATCTTATCGAGCAGGAATTCCATCGCGTCGATTGTGCCCATCTGCATCAGGATGCGGCGCAGGACCCACATTTTGCTGAGCTGGTCCTTGGCGACGAGCAGTTCTTCCTTGCGGGTGCCACTCTTGCCCACATCCAGCGCGGGGAAGATACGCTTGTCGGCAACCTTGCGGTCGAGCACGATTTCCGAGTTGCCGGTGCCCTTGAATTCTTCAAAGATCACTTCGTCCATGCGGCTGCCGGTATCGATCAGCGCGGTGGCGATGATGGAAAGTGAACCACCCTCTTCGATGTTG
>JADYXV010000273.1 GCA_020853995.1 Novosphingobium sp. | reverse complement strand
CCGCCGGCGCGGAAATCCTCACCATCGCGCTGCCCTTCCTCCACCGCCTCTTGCGCGGCAAAAGCCTCAAGAAATTCAAAGCGGTTCCCCGGAACCAGCAGCGCGCGCCTGGCGCAATCCAGCCGATGATTGGCGCGGCCTATGCGCTGCAGCAGCCGCGACGAACCCTTGGGCGCTCCCATCTGCACAACCAGATCGATGTCGCCCCAGTCCACGCCCAGATCGAGGCTGGCAGTGCAGACAAGCCCGCGCAATTCCCCCCGCGCCATCGCCCCTTCCACCTTGCGCCGCGCCTCTTTCGAAAGCGAGCCATGGTGAATGCCGATGGGCAGCTTGTCGTCGTTCACATCCCACAGCAATTGGAAGATATATTCCACCAAAAACCGTGTGTTAGTGAAAATCAGCGTGGTCTTGTTGCGGCGGATCTCCTGATACAACTGCGGCACTGCCCAAGCTGCGGCATGGCCACCCCAAGGCACGCGTTGGTCCTGTGGGTTCAGGATCAGGACTTCCGGCGGCGCCCCCACTTCTCCATGCACCAGCCGCACCGAAGCCGGGTCACCCTCAGGCCCCAGCCATCGGCGAAAGTCATCAGGATCAGCCACCGTCGCTGACAGCGCCACCCGCCGCATATCCGGCGCCAATGCCTGCAATCGGGCAAGCGACAGGGCCAGCAAGTCACCGCGCTTGCCTGTCGCGAACGCATGTACTTCATCAACTATAACGCGCTTCAAACCGGCAAACATCGTTGCGGAGTCAGGATAGCTCAGAAGAAGGGACAGCGATTCAGGTGTGGTCAGCAGCACGTGCGGCGGCTTTGCCCGCTGCCGTGCCTTGCGATCGGACGGGGTATCGCCACTGCGCGTCTCGACCCGCACTTTCAGCCCGATGTCATCAATCGGCGTCAGCAGATTGCGCTGCACATCATGCGCCAAAGCCTTCAGCGGCGAGATGTAGAGCGTGTGCAAACCGTCGCCGGGCGGCGCGTCTCCGGCAAAATCGGCCAGCGTCGGCAAAAACCCCGCCAGCGTCTTGCCCGCCCCCGTATCGGCCACCAGCAACGCATGATCGCCAGCCCGTGCCGCTTCCAGCATATCCCACTGATGCTGCCGCACGCGCCAGCCACGGCCTGCGAACCAATCAGCGATAGATGGGGGAAGCGTCATTGCTGCCCTAGATAGGGAGCGCAAGACACGCGTACTAGGACAGGGACATGCGGATGGCCTGAATCACAACAATAAGGGTGATTACGGCCATCGCAGCTTTGACCAGCGGTCCAATATAGCCAGCCGAAGCGCCCTGTCGCTCCCACAAGGCTACACGCGACTGGTCAAATTGGCGCTCAAGTTCGGGGAAATTCTCGCGCACATGGGCAAGAAGCGCTGCCACATCGCGGGGCCTCACGAACCAGCCCCGGTGGCTGCCGAGCGGCGCTGGTGTCACCAATTCGGTCCAAGCCTTATGCAGCGGATGGCCAGAGGCGCCAACCTGTTCGGCAAAGCGCATTCCGCGCAAACGGCTGTTCAGCAGCGCAACGGCGGGGCGATCGCTCGATTGTCCGCGTTCGCCGTCCCATCCGAACACTTGCCCGGCACGTTCCACCAGGGGGGCAGACCGAGGCCAGCTTTGGCACAGCACATCGGCCAGCCAGGTGTCCATTTCAAGCAAAGCCGCCGCGCCAAGAGATTCGGCATTATGCAGCACGGCGTTCAAGTGCCCCCGTGCCATCGCCTCTTCCCAACCTTGCAACTGCGGGTGTTCGGCCATTGCGCCATCGGGCAAGAGCAGCCTTCGCAGCGCTTGCTGGTGAGCCCATGCGGGCATGACGGCATCGGCATTTTGCTCCAGCCCCAATAGCACGGGGCGGGTGAACGGATCGCGCGCCATCGCAATGGCTTGTTCGGCAGGTGCCTGCGCCGCAGCAAAACCGGGCGTAACATCAAGCGACTGCGTGCTCTCGCCCAGCCGCGTGGTCAGCGTCGGTTCGGACAGGCCCTTTGCCTGTGGCGCACTGTATAGCCAGCTTGAAGGCTCCGCCTTTGCCGGGGGTGGCGGCGTATCATCCATCGATTCGGCCTGCATCGCGCGCCTGCATCAAGGTGCGCTGCCAGGCGGCCACCGCGCTATTGGCGGTTCCAAGATCGATCCCAATGAACATTGCCGTCCTCGTAACTCGCCCGCACTGATGCGTCAGCGCCATTACTCTTGGCAAGCGCAAAGCATCTGGTTCTAATGCCCAAATTGCGATCCGCGCGTGATGCCTGATAGCGCCAGTTGCGCGTCGGCTTGGGACAGCAGCCGCGCGAGACCATCGGCGCTGCGGCTTTCGGCGCGGACAACCAGCACATCCTGTGTATTCGAAGCGCGCAGCAGCCACCACCCATCGGGCGTATCGACGCGCACACCGTCGATGTCGTTCATCTGGGCATCGTCTTCGCGCAGCCGCTCCGCCACTTCGGCAACCACTGCAAACTTGCGCGCTTCATCAACCTGAAACCGCAATTCCGGTGTATTGACCATGTCCGGCAAGCCGCTGCGCATCTGTGTGACCGTTTTGTTCAGGCGTGCCGTGGCCGCGATCAGGCGGACGGCAGCATAGACCGCATCGTCAAAACCGTAATAGCGGTCGGAAAAGCAGACATGGCCGCTCATTTCGCCACCCAGCAAGGCACCAGTTTCGTTCATTTTGGATTTTATCAGCGAGTGCCCGGTTTTCCACATGAGCGGAATGCCGCCGAGCGCTGAAATCCGCTCAAACAGCGCGCTGCTGGACTTCACATCGCCGATGATCATTGCTCCGGGCGCTGTTTTCAGCACGTCTTCGGCAAAAATGCCCAGCAGTTGATCGCCCCAGATTGTGCGGCCAGATCCGTCGATAACTCCAATTCGGTCACCATCTCCGTCGAATGCTATTCCGAAGTCGAGGTTTCCCGCCGCGACAGCCCGCACAAGATCGGTGAGATTTGCCTCAACAGTCGGATCAGGATGATGGTTGGGAAAATGGCCGTCCACAAGCGTGAACAGCAAGACATGGTGTCCGGGCAAACGGGCGGTCAAGGCCTCGACGACGGGGCCGGCCGCGCCGTTGCCGGTATCCCAGCCGATGCGCAGGCCCTCCAGCAGGGTTCGGTCGACCCCGTCCAGCCCGCCGAGCAAGCGGTCGACGTAAGCATCCATGACGGCAACATCGGTGACGTGGCCATTGCCAGATACCCAACTGCCTTCATCGG
Organism: Novosphingobium sp.; assembly: GCA_020853995.1. Taxonomy (GTDB): domain Bacteria; phylum Pseudomonadota; class Alphaproteobacteria; order Sphingomonadales; family Sphingomonadaceae; genus Novosphingobium. The sequence continues at coordinate 4,943 of JADYXV010000273.1, read as the reverse complement.
CAATGCGCCCGAGATCGACTATATCGGCCCCGAAGAACGCTCTCCCTTCAAGTACCGCCTTGAAGCCATTGTGATTGGCGGGATTGTGGCTGCCGGTTACCTGAATGCCGCCCTGTATATCTGGAAGTGACGCTGCGGCATAATACAGCATCGGGGTTGGCCCCATGCCGATCCGCACGACGTCCATACCGCTGGCAGTAAGCCCTTCGACCAATGCGTGTTCCAGGACAGGCGAACTTAACCGCCCGTCATAGCCCACAACAACGCGTCTGCCGCCCGTTTGCGCCACGCGCGTTCCGAAACTGCGGCCGATGGCGTGAGCGTCATCGGTGCCCAGCGTCTCACCAAACACGCCGCGAATGTCGTATTCGCGCAGGATTGTGGGATCAAAGCTGTGGCGCATGGTCCGGCTCCTATCAAACGTGATGCAACCGGATAAACGCGGCGTCGTGCTTAGCCGTTCCTGCGATCACCCAGACGGGCCAGCAGCAGATCACGTGCCGCATTGGCTTCGTGCACGGCCTCGTTCGATCCGCCGCGATCGGGGTGGACTTGTGTAATCAGGCGGCGGTGCGCCTCGATCACGTCATCGTACCCCGCAGAGGCCGGAATACCCAGCAAGTTGCGCGCTTTCGCCTCGGCGTTCATGCGCGGATTGCCCATGAGCAGTTCCCACGGCCAGCGCCCTGCCAGCATTTTGCACGCGATGCTGACAAGGACGACAAGCGCGAGGAGTTTGGGCATCAGGCTGCAGTTTCCAGCGCGGCGGTGGCTGTGGTCGCTTTTGCCGGTGTCGGCAGTTTCAGGCCGGCAACCAAAGTGCGCAGTTCTTGCCGCGCGACAAGGTGACTGGTGCCCAGTTCGCCCAAGTGGCCTTTATCCAGCAGGGTCAGGCCCGACGGGAACAGTTCGCGATAGATCACCCGTTCTGACAGGCCGCTGGCGATGCGGAAGCCGACGCGCTTGGACAATTCGGTTAGCGCCTGATCGATACGGCGCTGGTTACGCGCTTCGGTATAGCCGGTGCGGTTGCGCACCACGACCCAGTCCATCTCGCGGCGCGAATCCTTGATCGTGGCCATCGCCCGCTTCTTGCGCGCTTCCCAGATGAGTTCGGCATAAAAGGACAGGCGGCGCACCTTGAAGGTTTCTGCGTCCACCTGGCCGATCAGATCGAAATCGACGAAGCTGTCATTCAGGGGCGTGACCAGCGTATCGGCGCGGGTGGCGACATGGCGGGCCAAGGGATCGTCACGGCCAGGCGTGTCATAGACGATGAAATCGTGCGTTTCTGAAAGCCGCTCGCTTAATCCGTCAAGCTCATCAATGCTTTGTCCGTCATAGACTTCAAAATTGGCGGTCGGCAGCTTTATGGACCTACGGCGCATGGTTTCGGCGCGGTTTTCAAGATAACGGTGCATCGTGCGCTGTCGGGCATCAAGATCGATCGCGGCAACACGTGCGCCCTGATAAGCCAGTGCCACGGCCACGTGGACAGCAGTGGTTGACTTGCCAGTGCCGCCTTTTTCGTTGGCAAAGACGATGCGATGGGGGCCTGTCGTCAAGGAGCATACTCTCTGTTGTGATGCGCGGGTCGGACTTGCGAGAGACGTCTTGCCCCCGTATCGCCCTTCCTCACGGACTTAGTGGAGAGGGGCCTCGCGTGCAAACCATCAAACGGCTTGTTGAGCTACGCGAAGCGGTCGATGCGCTCAAAAACGGGGGAAAAAGTGTTGCACTTGTCCCCACAATGGGCGCGTTGCATGAAGGACACCTGACCCTGGTGCGTGAAGCGGCGCGGCGGGCAGACCACGTCATCGCCTCGATTTTCGTCAATCCGCGCCAGTTCGGGCCGAGCGAGGATCTTGATGCCTACCCGCGCCGGTTGGCCGCCGATGCGGCGCTGCTGGAGGCTAAAGGCGTTGCGGTGCTTTGGGCGCCGACTGTCGATCAGATGTACCCTGATGGCTATGCCACCAACATTTCGGTTTCGGGCGTAAGCGAAGTGGCGTGGGGTGCGGCAAGGCCGGGTCAGTTTGATGGCGTGGCCAAGGTGGTGTGCAAGCTGTTCCAGCAGGTCCGTCCCGATCTGGCCTTGTTTGGCGAAAAGGACTGGCAGCAACTGGCCGTGATCCGCCGCATGGCGCGCGACCTTGATCTGACGTGGCCTCATGCCGATGCGATCATCGGCGTGCCCACGGTGCGCGAAGCCAGCGGCCTCGCCATGAGCAGCCGCAACCAGTATCTGACACAGGCCGAGCGGGATCAGGCCGCGGGGCTGGCTGCCGCGATGCGCCGCGCGATTGCCGCGATTGAGGGCGGGGCAGACGTGGCCGCCAGCCTTGCCAGCCTCGAAGCCGACATTCTGGCCGCAGGTTTCCTGTCCGTCGATTACGCTGATTTGCGCGATGCGGCGACGCTGGAGGAACTGACTACGTTCACTGGCCAAGCGGCGCGGCTGCTGGTGGCCGCTCGCATCGGCGGGGCACGCCTGATCGACAACATGGGACTTGGGCTGAACTGAGGTTCAGTAAATTGGCGGATCGACTTCCGGCACTGCACCGATGGGTGCAACCGGCTCCCCTTGAAGGCGCGGGGGCATGGCGTTCTCAGGCACATCGTCAATCTGCATGTCGCGCGTGGGCACATGTTCAAGGTTGCGCACGCGCACGTTGATGCTGCCATCTTTCAGCGTCAATTCGTTGAAGCTGGGCGGGGTGGAGCGCACCCGCTGTGACAGGGTGCCTGCGCCGATCATCCGCACCGGGCCGTTGGGCGTGGGGTGGATCAGGTCAAACGGATCGTGGACATGGCCTGACAGCACGGCGCAAACATTGCGGCTGGCAAGGGCTGCCAGTGCGCGGCTGCCGCCACGGGTCAACGCTTTACCCCGCGTTCCGGCCTCAACCAGCGGATGGTGGCAGGCCACCACGGCGCGGGTGCCGGATGGTAGCGCGTCAATGGCCGCCAGTGTCTGGTCCAACGCAGCCTTGCCGACCGTTCCCTTGGACCAGTTGAGCCGCCATTGGGCGCGGGCCGTGGTTTTCAGCGGCACAATGGCCACGCCGGGCAAATCAATCTCGCGCTCAAGCAAAGACTGGATGGCATCGAACCGGCGATAGGGATCGAAAAAGCGTTCAATCAGGTTGAAGTAGGGCAGGTCGTGATTGCCGACTTCCACTGTCACCGGCACGTCGAGCGACTTTATCCACTCAACTGCCGCGGCATATTCGCGGTGGCGGGCGCGCATCGTCAGGTCACCGGTGATCGATACCGCATCGGGCTTTTCGCGGGCGATGCATTGCGCCACCCAATCCAGCGCGCGGCGATCTTCCAGTCCGAAATGAATGTCGCTGATGTGGAACAGTCGGGTCATGACGGACGGGTTGATCGACGTTCAGGCACCGTCGGTCAATCCCCGCCGGGTTTTGTCGTGATAAAGTCCACCGGAAACATGATGCGCTCGAAACGTTCAGCAGCTTCGCCCTGCCGCCGCTCGCCATCAATCATCAGCGGGATCGGGCCTGTACTGTGGCAATCAATCGCCGCGAAGTGTCCCAGATCGTCATGCGGACCCTGCCGGAAATCGCGCTTTACCAGCATGGCAAAACCTTGCGCGGCAAAGTCGGCAAGGTCTGAGAAATCATAGCCTTCAGCGCGCAATCCCTCATCTTCGGGGGCAATCCGCAGTGCGCGGTAACCATCGGGCTTGGCCGTGGCGCAATCAGCGATTGTCACGCCGGGGCCTTCGCGTGTTTCGCGCAAGGCATTGGTGAATGTCTCGGCAATCGCGCCCAGATCAAAGTCGCGTACGCCTTCGCGCACATCGGCCCACATTGCGCCGGGGCCAGCCAGAACTTCGACAAGGGCGGTGCCTTGCGAGGTGCGAACGGCAGGGCGGCTGATCCGGCGATGATTTGCAGTGCCAAGGTGATCGATAATGGCGTGCACAGGGACATCGCCGTGCAATGACTTGGACAACAGGTTCATGGTGCCGCCAGGAAGCACCAATAGCGCGCCATCCCAACCTTCGGCTCTGGTTGCTGCGGAGTTTATCGTGCCATCACCGGTAAACACCGCGAGCGTCCTGACGCCCGATGCGGCCAAGGCCATGCCGGTGGGCAAGTCATCTTCGGGCAGGCGGATCACGCGCTCAGGTGCGCAGCCTGATGCCTCCATCGTGGCAAGCAGGTCGGCCAATGCCGCCGCGCTGTAGCTGCCGCTTGCCGCATTGATGATCAGCCAAAGGGGGGAGTGTTCCATAGTCGCCCTAAAACCGGTAGATCCGGCGTTGGTTCCTAGGTCCTGACCCTAAACCTTGTTGGTCAGGATGAGGTAAGCCGAAAAGCTGTTGAGCACCGAATAGATGACATAGGCGATCGGTCCGCTGACCACATCGTCTGCTGCAAACATCAAGGCAGCAAACAGCAGCATGAATTCCACGATCATGGTGAAGCGGCCGCCCAGCGCGTGATAAAACCACGGCATTTTTCCAAGCAGAGGGTGGCCGCTGTCCATGATCGCATGGTGCAGGGCAAAGTTACATATACCCAACAGGAAAGTTATCAGAATCGCCATTGCAGCAGACGATATGGCTTTGTCAGCCAAATGTCACACGTGCAGTTCGTAGATGGGAAAATGTCGTTCGTCGGGCATGGGCGGCACTCGTCGGACGTTACGGAAAGCTGGTCGAGGCGCGCACGCTCTCAAGGCCTTATCCACCTAGAGAAAATGCATGCGGTGGCCCACCAGCCCCAATCGACCCCCGACGCCAGACTGGTCCGGTCATCGCAAACACTCTCTTGCCGGATGTGCTCCGGCCCTTGTTTGAAGGACGACGCCATGATCCGCAATTCAATGATCGCCGCTAGCCTGCTTGGTCTTGCTCTGTCTGCCAGCCAGCCCGCCTTTGCCGGAACCCGCACCGTACATTACGCCGATCT
>JADYXV010000272.1 GCA_020853995.1 Novosphingobium sp. | reverse complement strand
CATGCATTTGTTCGAGTATCCACGGCAGCGCCGCATCCCACCGGTCCATCCGCGCATGGGCATGGCCTGCCTGATGCGCGCACTCGATGTGCGGCGCAATCAGCGGTTCACCGCACAAGTGCAGCCGGATTACGTCAGGCGTCAATTGCGAGACGGAATCATGGTGCTGCGGCAGGTCGTCAATGAACAGCGCCCGTGTCGGGTTATATTCATCGAGAATGGCCTTGAGCGCTGGCCCTTTCGGCCCCTGATTGGTGAACACGCGGGCATTGATGCCAACATCGGCCAATTGCTGCGCGCGCGTTTCACGGCGATGATCGTTCAGGTTCGTCAAAATCACGACATCTGCGTTTTCGGCAATCGTGTTGATGCCCGCCACTGCGCCCGCAATCGCTTGCTGGCGGTACATTTCGGTGTCGAAAAAGCGGTTCAGCAGGGTCCAGATTTCCTCTGTCGGCACCGCTGTTCCATCTTTGGCGTAGCGCAGCGCCTTGGCGAAGTCGGCGTTTTCCATCAGGAAGGTCACGCCTTCCTTTTCAGCCAACCAATCGCGGAACGGGGCGACCATGTGCAGCAGCACCTCGTCACAGTCGCTGATGATCAAGGGTCGGCTCATGCTAAATCCTTTCGGGCGGCGATGATGGCCGCAGGCGAAATGTCGAGTGCCGCTGCCGCATTGACAAGGTCTGCCTCGTGATTCGCCAGAAAATCAAGAACTGCGCCCAAAATCGCAGGCTCTGCCAGACCGGCGCGCAGTTCCTCGGGCGTCAGTCCGGTCAGGCCGAGGAATCGCTCGGCCCGCGGGCCATCGGACAGCACCCAGCCAAGGGCCTGAAGGGCCAATGCGGATGAATCAGGCGTGGAAGCCGGCTCGCGAATGATTGTCAGGGCCTTTCTCGGGCAATATGGGTGCGACCGAAGGCGGCAACTGGATGCCGTTCAGGAACACGATTGTCAGTGGCAAAAAGAATTCTGGTTGTCGAGGACAACGACCTCAACCGCAAACTGTTCTGCGACCTGTTGCGCGCCAACGGGTTCGAGGTTGAGCCTGTGGCCGATGGGCGCGAGGCAATCGCAAAAACGCGCATGTTCATGCCCGATCTGGTGATCATGGATATCCAGTTGCCCGAAGTTTCCGGCATGGATCTGATCACCGCAATCAAGGCCGACGACGAATTGAAAGCCATCCCGATTCTGGCGGTCACCGCTTATGCCGGCAAAGGCGATGAAGAATCGATCCGCGATGCAGGCGCCGAAGGTTATCTGGCCAAACCCGTTTCGATTGGCCCGTTCATGGTGGCGGTGAACAAGCTGGTCTGATGCATCACTTTGTCAAAGTTGCGGCGTGTTCGATCATGAAAGTGATCACCGTCAGGCATAACCCGGCCATGAAGCTTTTGTAGGCATAAGCAAGGTAGCGGTACTTCTTGCGCTGCAGAACTTGCCCGTTCTGATAGACATCATGGAGCATCATGCGGAAGACGGTCTCGTCCGAATGAAGTTCGGCCAGGACCTCATCTGTCCAAGCCGCCTCGTCCATATGTGTGAAATAGCCGAAAAACAGCTTGTTCGGCGCTCCTTCACCAACCTTGGCCGTATTAGGCCCGCTGACCGAAGGCAACACGGCGAACACCGCGCACAACGCCGATATGAAGGCAAAGCTGGCCAAAACGCCCAGCGACCAAGGCATCGCACCGTTTCGGGCCTGCCCCACCGCAATCGTGAACACCACAAACGTCGCGCCCATCAAAATCGATGCCTTGGTATCGGCCATCTGGCTTAGCGTGACGTTGATTTGCTGGGTGGTGCGGACAAGATGGATGGCCTGGTTGGAAAAGCTGGCGGGCTGCCCCCTCGTTTCTGGCATGGTCGTCCCTTCGGGTTTTGCCCATAATCTTCAGTTAATCGGGGATGGCATACACCTGCCGCGCTTGACAAGCAGGGGCAATCGCCGCTTTTCCGCCTTAATCGTCTGGCAGGGGCTAATCGCCCGAAGGATGCCCGTTGGAGAAGAAACACATGGATCGCGCCGCAACTGCCGAAAAAATCGCCGAACTGATTGAACCCTTTAACAAAAAGGGCGTCGCAGTTACCGAAGCGACCACGTTTGCCGGCGATCTGGAATGGGACAGCCTGACCGTGATGGACTTCGTTGCCGCCATCGAAGACGATTTCGACATCATCATCAGCATGAACCAGCAAGCTGAAATTGAGACATATGGCCAACTGATCGACGCGGTGACAAAACTACAGGGCTAACCCCCGGTTGCCGGTGGCAGAGGATAACGCAAGCGCATGACCGACCTTTTTTCAAAGTTTGATCCCCTGATCGAACAGCGCCGCGCGCTGCTGGCAGGCGGGGTTGAAGATCCGTTCAATCTGGTGATGGAACGCGTGATCTCGCCCACTGTCGCGGTGTGCAACGGGCGCGAGACGATCCTGCTCGGCACTTACAATTACATGGGCATGACCTTTGATCCCGATGTGATCGCTGCGGGCAAGCAGGCGCTGGATGATTTTGGCGCTGGCACCACCGGCAGCCGCGTGCTGAACGGCACATATGCCGGGCACCGCGCCTGTGAAGAAGCGCTCAAGGAATTCTACGGCATGGATCATGCCATGGTCTTCTCCACCGGCTATCAGGCCAACCTCGGCATCATCAGCACGATTGCGGGCAAAGGCGATTACATCGTGCTCGACATCGACAGCCACGCCTCGATCTGGGACGGCTGCAAGATGGGCGATGCCGAAGTCGTGCCGTTCAAGCACAACGACATCGTGGCTATGGAAAAGCGCCTCAAGCGCATTCCCGAAGGCGCGGGCAAGCTGGTCATCCTCGAAGGCGTCTATTCGATGCTGGGCGATATTGCCCCGCTCAAGGAAATGATCCGCGTCGCCAAGGAAAACGGCGCGATGGTGCTGGTTGATGAAGCGCACTCGATGGGTTTCATCGGGCCCAACGGGCGCGGCGTGGCCGAAAACCAGGGCTGCCTTGAAGACGTCGATTTCGTGATCGGCACATTCTCGAAGTCGGTCGGCACGGTTGGCGGCTTCTGCGTTTCAAACCACCCCAAGTTTGAAATCCTGCGCCTCGTCTGCCGCCCTTACGTCTTCACCGCCTCATTACCACCCAGCGTCGTCCACACCGCTGCTACCTCTATCCGCAAGCTGATGCATGGCAAGGCCAAGCGCGACAAGCTGTGGGAAAGCTCGCGCGTGTTGCACAAGAACCTTCGCGATCTTGGCTTCCAGCTTGGCACACCGGAAGCGCAAAGCGCGATCATCGCGGTCATCATGCCCGATCTGGAACGCGGCGCCGCCATGTGGGAGGCGCTCCTGCATGAAGGACTCTACGTCAACCTTGCGCGCCCGCCGGCAACGCCTGCGGGCATGACCCTGCTGCGCTGTTCGCTCTGCGCCGAACATACCGTCGATCAGGTGCAGACCATCATCGGCATGTTCGAACGCGCCGGCAAGGCCGTCGGGATCATCTGATGCGCAAAGCATGGCTGGCGCTGGCGCTGGTTGCAACGCCAGTCTGGGCACAAAACCGTCCGGCAGCGCCAGCCGCTATTGCCGAAGGGATGAGCGATAAACCCTGCCCCGTGCAGACGCAGGGTTTTCACGCGGGCCACCCTTACGTGCGCCAGAACGATTGGGCGTGGCTGTGTCGCTATGCCGAGGCCGACAAGCAGATTTCCCAGGCCCCACGCGTCGTATTCATCGGCGATTCGATCACCGAAGGCTGGGTTGGCCTTGCACCATCGTTGTTCGTCAGCGGCGCGGTGGGGCGCGGGATCAGCGGGCAGACCAGCCCGCAGGCGCTTGTGCGATTCTATCAGGACGTCGTGCGGCTGCGCCCCAAAGTGGTCCACATCATGATCGGCACGAACGATGTGGCGGGCAATACCGGCCCGTCCAGCCCCGAGATGTACACCAATCACATCGCCGCTATGGTAGATCTGGCCCGCGCCAACGGCATCGCGGTAGTGATCGGCAGCATCCTGCCCGCCGCGAAGTTCCCGTGGCGGCCAAACATTGCGCCTGCATCGCAAGTCGTTACCCTGAACACTTGGCTCAAAGATTTCGCAAAGACCCGCGGCGCGGTTTTCGCCGATTACCACAAAGCGCTGGTCAACCCCGAAGGCGGTATAAACCCCGACCTTGCCCCCGACGGCATCCACCCCAACGCCAAGGGCTATGCTGTCATGGAACCGATCGCACGGGCTGCGATTGCCGAGGCGGAAAAGCTACGCGGTAAAGCGCCGACTGCAAAGCGGCGCTAAACAGCCTACCGCTCATTCATCACTTCTGACACTTCGCGCAGAAGAACGTCGAACGCCCGCCCTGCACCACGCGTTCAACCGTGCCGCCGCAGGTACAGGCCTCACCCTCGCGCCCGTAAACGCGCCAATCCTTGGCGAAATAGCCCAACTCGCCGCTGGGGCGGGCGTAATCGCGCAAGGTTGATCCGCCTGCTGCGATGGATTCGTTGAGGACATCGCGGATGGCGGGGACCAGCAGGGTTAGCGCTTTGGCGGAAACTTTGCCGCCTGCCCGCTCAGGATGGATATGCGCGCGGTTCAGCGCCTCGCACACATAGATATTGCCCAAACCGGCGACGATCCGCTGATCAAGCAGCAGGAGCTTTACCGCCGAGATCCGGTCCTTGAAAGCCGCCTTCAAGTGCGCGACGGACAGCCCTTCGCCCAGCGGTTCCGGCCCCAGCGCGGCAAATTGCGGCCAAGCGTCCAAGGCTGCAGTATCCACCAGATCCACCGAACCGAACCGGCGGGCATCGTTCAGCGAGAGCACCCGGCCGTCCCCGGTTTCCAGCACGAGATGATCGTGCTTGCCGATATCTTCAGGATCGATTCGCCAGCGGCCCGACATGCCAAGGTGGAATACCATCGTCCGGTCGCGGTCGGTATGGATCACGCCATATTTTGCGCGCCGCGAAAGGCCGGTTACCCGCGCACCCGTCAACGCTTGGGCCAAGTCCACAGGGAACGGACGCCGCAAATCGGCGCGGTTGACCGCAACGCGCGCGATAACCTGCCCATCAAGCACGGTTGCAAGTCCACGGACAGTGGTTTCTACTTCTGGTAATTCGGGCATAACGCCATCACCCCTAACACCCCCACCTAACACCCTTTGCCGTCCGGGCAATTCCCCACTAAAGGCGCAAGGTATGACCGCACAAGAAACCGCCTCGTTTGGCTATGAAGATATCCCCGCCGATGAAAAGGAAGGCCGCGTTGGCGCGATCTTTTCAAACGTTGCCGCCAAATATGACGTGATGAACGATGCCATGTCGGTTGGCATGCACCGTTTGTGGAAAGACAAGTTCGTGCGCCGCGTCCGCCCGAAGGATGGCGAGACGATCCTTGATATGGCTGGCGGCACCGGCGACATCGCATTCCGCATGGCTCCTTCGGGCGCGCAGATCACGGTGTCAGATATCAATCAGGACATGCTTGATGTGGGCATTGAGCGCGCAATGAAGCGCGGCATCGATGGCCTTGTCTGGTCTTGCCAGAATGCCGAAGAGCTGAGCTTTGGCGACCGCTTCTTTGATGCCTACACCATCGCATTCGGCATCCGCAACGTGACGCACATCGACAAGGCTCTGGCCGAAGCGCACCGCGTCTTGAAGTTTGGCGGGCGGTTCTTCTGCCTCGAATTTTCGACCACGCAATGGCCGGGCTTTTCCGAAATCTATGATGCCTATTCGCACAAACTGGTGCCCAAGCTGGGCCAGAT
>JADYXV010000271.1 GCA_020853995.1 Novosphingobium sp. | reverse complement strand
GCGCTGTTTGCGGCCGAGCAACCGATGACGGTGCAGGATTTGTCCCGGCACCTTGGCGGGGCTGATGTTGGCGACGCGATTGCCGCGTTGCAGGGCGATTATGCAGGACGCGGGATAGAACTGGTGGAGCGGGGCGGGCGCTGGCATTTCCAGACTGCCCCCGATCTGGCGCACCTGTTGCGGCGCGAAAAAGAAGAGCCGCGGCGTCTGTCGCGCGCGGCGACCGAAGCGCTGGCCATCATCGCCTATCACGAACCGGTGAGCCGTGCCGAGATTGAGGCGATCCGCGGGGTGCAAACGGCCAAGGGCACACTGGATGTGCTGTTGGAGGCAGGATGGATTCGCATTGCCGGGCGGCGCGAGGTGCCGGGACGCCCGACGATCTATGCCACCGCGCCCGATTTTCTGACTCACTTCGGGCTTGAATCGCGGCGTGATTTGCCGGGAATTGAGGAATTGCGGGCAGCCGGGCTGCTTGATCCAGTTGACGAAGCGTTTGCCGTCTTGACGGGAGGCGGTGATGACGACACGGACACTAAAGAACCGCCTGCCGGGGACGCATAAAAACAACTGGATGGATTGACTGGTCAGAACGGACCAGACTTCCTATCTAGAGATCGCGCAGCCCCTGACGGGGCGCAAAGGAGTTTGTGACATGGGTGGTCTTTCCCTTCCGCATCTGATCGTGCTGGCGCTGGTGGTTCTGGTTCTGTTTGGCCGTGGCCGCATTTCCGAAATGATGGGCGATTTTGGCAAGGGTATCAAAAGCTTCAAGCAGGGTATGCATGAAGAAGATAACAAGCCGATTGTGCCGCCTGCACAGATCCAGCAGCAACAGGTCCCGCCGGTTACGCCTGCCTCGCAGCCGACCTCGACCGATCAGGCGCAGTAAGCCAATCGCTGCAAGTCTGCTGAGGGCCAATAGCCGTGTTTGACATTGGCGCTTCTGAACTGCTGGTGCTGGTCATCGTGGCGATCGTGGTGATCGGCCCGAAAGACTTGCCCATGGCGCTGCGTACGGCGGGGCGATGGGTGGCCAAGATGCGCAGCGTATCCAACCACTTCCGTTCCGGCATTGAAACCATGATCCGCGAGGCGGAAATGGAAGAGATGGAGCGCAAGTGGAAGGAACAGAACGAGCGCATCATGCGCGAAACTGCAGCGCAAGAAGCGGCGGCTGCTCAAGGGCAAAGCGTTTATGATGCCAGCGATCAGAACGATCCGCTGCCGGCGGACAATGCTGATCCGGTGATGATCGGCCCGATGCCGCCCGAAGACAAAACCGGTGAGGCAGTGCCTGCATCAGGGACGGCCCAGCCATGATCAACGATATTGACGAGAGCCAGGCCCCGCTGCTGGACCATTTGCTGGAACTGCGCACCCGGTTGCTGCGCTGCGTCTATGCGTTGGTGGCGGCGTTTGTCGTGTGCTTTTATTTTGCTGATGACATATTCAGCATTCTGGCCCGCCCGCTGGTGGTGGCGTTTCCGCCGGGGCAGGGTAAACTGATCTATACCAAGCTGTATGAAGCGTTCTTCGTCGAACTGAAAGTTTCGATGTTTGCTGCGTTTTTCATCAGTTTTCCGGTGATTGCCAACCAGTTGTGGGCGTTTGTTGCGCCGGGGCTTTATGCGCGTGAGAAGCGCGCGTTTTTGCCGTTTATTCTGGCAACACCAATCCTGTTCACCATGGGCGCAAGCCTTGCCTATTATGTGGTGATGCCCACTGCGTTCAAATGGTTCCTGGGGTTTGAAGGCAACAAGGGCGGCTTGCAACTGGAAGCTTTGCCGGGGACAGGGGATTACCTCAGCCTTGTGATGCAGTTCATATTGGCGTTTGGAATCAGCTTCTTGCTGCCGGTTCTGCTGATGCTTTTGAACCGTGCGGGTATTGTCAGCCGTGCGCAACTGGTGCAGGCCCGGCGTTATGCCATCGTGCTGATTTTTGCCGTGGCGACTGTGGCTACACCGCCTGATGTGGTTTCGCAGCTGATGCTGGCCATACCGCTGCTGCTGCTGTTTGAAGGCACGCTGGTGCTGATGCGCTTTACCGAAAGCGCCGACGCCAAGCGCAAGGCCGAGGAAGAAGCCGTGATCGAACAAGCACCGCTTCTGCCCTGATATTATTTAACTGGTTGCTCCGCTGACCAGACCAGCCCGCCGCCGATCCAAGTTTCAACGACCTTGGTTGCGCGGATCTGTTCAGGGCTTGCCGACATGGGATCGGTATCCACCACGATGAAATCGGCGCGCAGGCCTGGGGCTAGGCGTCCGAACCGCTTTTCGGCAAAGCCTGCAAAAGCAGCGCCGCTGGTATAGGCGGCAAGCGCCGTGGCGCGGTCAACGCGTTCTTGAGGTTGCCAGCCGCCGGTGGGTTGGCCATCGGGGCCTTGGCGGCTGATTGCGGCGGCAAAGCCTGCCCAAGGATCAGCCTGTTCAACCGGCGCGTCTGATCCGAACGCCAGTTTGGCACCCGCTGCCTGCAAGGACTTCCACGGATAGGCCCCTGCAAGCCGGTCAGGCCCCAGCCGCGCTTCGGCCATTGTCCGGTCTGACGTTTGGTGGACCGGTTGCACCGAAGCGATCACGCCGTTCTGGCCAAATCGTGCAAAGTCTTTTGGATCAACGATTTGCGCATGTTCGATGCGCCAGCGGCGGTCCCCTTTGTACGTGGCGGACAGATCATCAATTGCGCCGATTGCGGCAGCATTGCCTTTGTCGCCAATCGCGTGGACCGCGATCTGGAAGTTGTCCATGGCGGCGCGGCTCATCAAATTGCCGAGCTGGGTTTCGGACAATTGCGGCAATCCGCTGGTGGCGGGGGCATCGGCATAGGGCGCTTTCAGCCATGCCCCGCGCGATCCCAGTGCGCCATCAAGGTAAAGCTTCACGCCGTTAAGGCGCAAGCGATCAGCATAAAGCCACGGCGAGGGGCCGGAGCCACCGATCAATGCCATCTGCTCAACCCCGGCGGCGTAAGCCATTACGCGGACGTAGAGCGTGTTGGCATCGCCAGCACGGCGATAGGCCTGCCAGTCTTCGATGCTGGTGCCCATATCGGCCACCGCAGTGACGCCTCGCTTGAACAGGATTTGCTGGGCTGTGGCAAAGGCCACATCGCGGTCTTCTGCGCGCGGAGCGGGCAGGCGCGCGTTGACCAGTTCCATCGCCGTATCCACAAACACGCCCTGTGGGCTGCCATCAGCGTTGCGTTCCAGTTTTCCGCCAGCAGGGTCTTTCGAGGCGGCGGTAACGCCTGCGGCCTTCAGGGCGGCGGTGTTGGCCCAGCCTGCATGACCATCGACGCGTTCAAGCCAGACAGGGCGGTTGCCGGTGACAGTGTCAAGTTCGGCAGCGGTCGGGAAGCGGCCAAGCTGCCACAATTCCTGATTCCAGCCGCGCCCGACAATCCACGGCCGGTCAGGGTGTTCGGCAACAAATGTGCGGATTTTCTCCAGCGCTTGAGCCAGTGAAGTGGTTTCGGACAAGTCCAGGCTGAGCGCGGCAAAGCCCAGTCCCATGACATGAGCATGCGCGTCGATCATGCCGGGCAGCATGACGCGGCCCTTGCCATCGACGTGGTACTGGTATTCCTTCTTGGGTTTGGGCTTTTTGTCGCCTGCGTGGATGACGCGGACGATTGTCCCGGCATTATCGAAAAGAAGGCCGGTGAAGCTTTCAGGCTGGCCGTTGGCGCCAATGGTTGTGCCGCGCACATTGTCGATCAGCGTATCGGCCCATGCCGGTGCCGAAGTTGACAGGAGCAGGGCGACAAGGGCGAGGCGGGTGCAATTCACTTGGCAACCTTCCGGCGCGGCAGGCGGCGGATCAGCGCGCTGGTATCTTCGCGGCCAAAACCCATCGCCTGCACATCGACGTAGAATTGATCGACCAGCGCGGTCACAGGAACACTGGCACCGATGGTGCGGGCTTCATCCATAGCGAGGCCCAGATCTTTGCGCATGAGATCAACCGCAAAGCCGAAATCAAATTCGTCCTTGGCCATAGTGTGGAAACGGTTGTCCATTTGCCACGATTGCGCCGCGCCACCGGAAATCGCTTCGAACACCTTATCGAGATCAAGATGGGCGAGTTCGGCAAAGCGGATCGCTTCGGCAAGCCCTGCAATGGCGCCTGCGATGCACATCTGGTTGGCCATCTTGGCAGTTTGCCCCGCGCCCGATTTGCCGACATGAACGACGCGTTTGGCATAGGCTTCGAGGATGGGGCGGGCGGCATCAACCGCCTTGGCGCTGCCACCGCACATAATGGCCAGAGTGCCGCTTTCGGCGCCCGATTGGCCGCCGGTTACCGGCGCGTCAACGCACAGCAGTTCCTTGTCGCGGCCTTCAACCGCAATCTGGCGGGCAATGCGTGCTGATACGGTCGTGTGATCGATATATAGTGCGCCACGCCGCAATGTGGAAAAAGCGCCATTGGGCGACAATACGACATCGGCCAGATCATCATCATTGCCGACGCACGTAATGACGACGTCTGCGCTTTCCGCAGCGTCAGCAGGGCTGGAGGCAAAGCGTACGGTAATGCCGGGGTTGGCCGCCTGCCATGCCTCTGCCCGGGCCGGGGTGCGGTTGAAGATGGTAAGGGCGTGCCCGGCATTGCCGAGATGGCGGGCCATAGCCCCGCCCATGACGCCAAGGCCAAGGAATGCGATGTTGGCAGGATTGGCGGCGATCGGGGTGCTGTCTGTCATGGGGACTTTCATATCCGGTTTCATCAACCGTGCCAGCCCCCTTGCAACGAGATCTGTGCCAGAGCATGACTGAGCGCGCTGAAGCGCTGTACTGAAACGATTTCCCGCCTTGCCCGTATGGCATTCTGGCCTGCACTGATCTTTGCATTGGTGATGGCCGTGCTGCCAAAGCCACCCGAATTGCCGACCGACAATCTGGGCGACAAGTTTCATCACATGTTGGCGTTCTTCACGCTGACTGTGCTGGCTGGCGCTGGCTGGCCGCGTTTTTCCATGGTGCGATTGGCGCTATGGCTTTCGCTGGTGGGGGCGGGGATTGAACTGGCGCAGGCCATACCGGCGCTGCATCGCATGGCGGACTGGCGCGATTGGGTGGCTGATACTGGGGCGATTCTGGCAGGCTTGCTGCCTGTGGCAGTGTTGCGTCACCTTAACCGGCGGTCGGGATCAGCTTGAGGTTCCCTTGAGGCGCAGTTTCCGTTAGGGCGCGCGATATGGAAAATGCCGCTTTGAAGCCCGCCGAACAGGCTGATGCCCTGTTGACTCTCGCCGACGTTCGCGCAGCGGCACAGCGAATTGCCGGACAGGTTGTCCGCACGCCAACCCTGTACAGCAAGACGTTAAGCGCGATTACCGGCGCAAACATCTGGCTCAAATTCGAAAACCTCCAGTTTACCGCCGCTTATAAAGAGCGTGGTGCGCTCAATGCCTTGCTGCAATTGACGCAGGAGCAGCGCGATCGCGGGGTGATTGCGGCATCGGCTGGCAATCACGCACAAGGGCTTTCGTATCACGGCACGCGATTGGGCATGCCGGTGACGATTGTCATGCCCAAGACGACGCCCACGGTGAAAATCATGCAGACCGAGGCGGTGGGCGGCAAAGTTGTGCTGGAAGGCGAGACGTTTGACGAGGCCTATGCCCACGCGCGCAAGCTGGAAGGCGAACTGGGGCTGACGTTTGTCCATCCGTTCGATGACCCGCGCGTGGCCGCTGGCCAGGGCACCGTTGCCTTGGAAATGCTGGAGGATGCACCGGAAATCGATATGTTGGTTGTGCCCATCGGCGGTGGCGGGTTGCTGTCGGGGATGGGCACTGCTGCGCGCGGGATCAAGCCGGATATCGGCCTGATCGGGGTGCAGGCGGCGCTTTTTCCATCGATGTTTGCCAAGCTCAAGCATCTCGACATGCCGTGCGGCGGAGATACGCTGGCCGAAGGCATTGCGGTGAAAGAACCGGGGCAATTCACCTCGAAAGTTCTGGCGCAAATCGTCGATGATATTGTGCTGGTGGATGAAGCCGCGCTGGAAAGCGCGGTGGCGCTGCTGTTGCAAATTGAAAAGACGGTGGTTGAAGGCGCGGGCGCGGCAGGGCTTGCGGCGATGATGTCCCATCGCGAGCTGTTTGCGGGGCGCAATGTTGGCGTTGTCCTGTGCGGCGGCAATATTGATACGCGGCTGCTGGCCAATGTGCTGCTGCGCGATCTGGCGCGCTCTGGCCGGCTTGGCCGGTTGCGCATTACCTTGCAGGACCGGCCGGGCGCGTTGTTCAAGGTTGTTGAAGAGTTCAATCGCCATCAGGTGAACATCCTGGAAGTCTGGCACCAGCGCATCTTTACGTCGTTGCCCGCCAAGGGGCTTACGGCCGAGATCGAGTGCGAGGCGCGTGACCGGGACCAGATTGACCGGCTGGTCGCTGGCTTGCGGGCAAAGGGCTATGACGTGGAGCAGGTGGAACTGGGCTGACCGTTCTGCCGCCGGTCGTTAACTTTTGGCAGGAGTGTGTCCTGTATCTGGACTGGTGCAAACAGGGTTGGGTAAAGCGCCGTAACGGTAGCAATTAAGCTGCGAATCTTCGGTGCTTCTATGGTTAATGGGGCTTTCATGATTGGACCTGCTGAGGCATTGTCTTAACTGACAGGCCGGATAGTCCGACCGCAGGAGGCAACTGTAAGCCGTGACCGCCCCCGTTCGATTTCCGCGCTTCTTCGTGACCAGCCCTGCGCCGTGCCCCTATTTGCCGGGCCGGAGCGAACGGAAGGTCTTTACCGAGCTTAAAGGCCCGAATTCGGATGAGCTGAACGATGCACTAAGCCGGATCGGGTTCCGCCGCAGCCAGACAGTGGCCTACCGGCCAAGCTGTGTTGAATGCACGGCCTGCGTATCGGTGCGGGTGGTAACGCAGGAATTCAAACCATCATCGACACAGAAGCGAATCTGGAAGCGTAACAACGATTTGGTGGTAAATGTTTGCCGTCCATGGTCTACGCCGGAACAGTTTGAGCTATTGCAGCGTTATCTTGCAGTGCGTCATCCCGGCGGGGGGATGGCAACCATGGACGAGATGGACTTTGCGGACATGGTGGAGCACTCGCCGGTAAAGAGTTATGTGATTGAATATCGTGAGCCGACAGACGATGGTTCGGTGGGGAGATTGGTCGGAGCCTGTCTCGCTGACGAGCAGGGCGACGGCCTTTCGATGATTTACAGTTTCTACGATCCACAACACGAGACACGGTCCGGGCTTGGCACTTTTATCATCCTTGACCACATTCAACGGGCGGCCCGGGTCGGCCTGCCTTATGTGTACCTTGGCTACTGGGTCGAAGGGTCTGAGCGCATGCAGTACAAAGTGCGTTATCGGCCCATGGAAAAGCTTGGCCGCGATGGGTGGGAGCGGTTTGAACCAACAGAACAAGCCAGCGCCATTGGCCGAGCCGTTGCAGCGCGCGATAACCGGCTTGGCAGTGGCAGCGTTGAAGGCAGCCTCAAGGACGGCGTTCACGGCGCGCAAGAGCGTTTCGTCCACATCTGATTTGCCCTTGGCGCGGGTCATGGCCGCATTGCTGGCGCTGGGTGCGCCTGCACAGGTCATCGCGCAATCTGTGCAAACCGATCAAGAGCTTCAGGCGCTGATCCCGGATTCGGCGGTCCAGAATGCGGATGCCTGGGCCATCGATACAGATGCCGCGCGCACTGGCGCACCACCTGATACGCTGATCGAAGAGATCGAGGCCGATACCGTCATGCCCGACATTCCGGGCATGACGATTGCTTGGCCAGATGGCAGTGAATTGCCCAAGATCGAGGCCTTGTCGCCTGATCCTGATATCGACGTGGCCGAGCAA
Source organism: Novosphingobium sp. (assembly GCA_020853995.1). Classification (GTDB taxonomy): domain Bacteria; phylum Pseudomonadota; class Alphaproteobacteria; order Sphingomonadales; family Sphingomonadaceae; genus Novosphingobium. Next base: position 539 of record JADYXV010000271.1, on the reverse strand, counting down.
TCGACCGATGCAGCGGTCGAGGCATTGCCGGGCCAGGAGGAAACCGATTCCGGTGTTGGCATCAAGCTGGTCGATGCCGACATTGCGCGGGTAGGCAGCCAGGTGGAACTTGCGTTTCCGCGCGGCACCGATGCAATTGCGGAAAAGGATGCAATCGCCGCGCGTTTTGCAGGGTTGTCTGCGCTGAAATCATTCGATGATGACGAGGACAATCTGGCGCAGATCGTCCGGCGCGCGCGGACAGACCGCGAATTGTTGATCAATATCTTGCGCATCCACGGCTATTATGACGCGCAGGTCTATCAATCCTTGGGCGGCCTTTCTGCACCGGGCGAGGGCGATGCTGCCGCGCCGATTGACGTTGAAAAAGTGGTGGTGCGGTTCGATCTGCAGCCGGGGCCGCAGTACCGGTTTGGCCAGATCGAGTTCGGCGATCTGGCGGCGACGGGCAGCGGATTTGCCGCGTTGCGCAGTTCTTTCAAGATCAGCTCTGGCGACGCGGTTAATTCTGACCGCATCGTGGCTGAGCGGTTTAGCCT
>JADYXV010000270.1 GCA_020853995.1 Novosphingobium sp. | reverse complement strand
TGTTCGCCCACGACCAGCGTGTGGCCGGCATTGTGCCCGCCCTGGAATCGCACAACGGCATCAGCGCGGCTGGCAAGCCAGTCAACGATCTTGCCTTTGCCTTCATCGCCCCACTGGGCACCGATTACGGTTACATTGGCCATGCTTAAGCTCCTCCACCCTGCCAAGGTGGATCCAAAAACGCCCTTCGACAGGACTCGGCGAAATGGATGATTCAGACGGGCGGCAGGCACCCTGATTTCGGAGCGCGCGTTAGGGGCTTATTCCGGTGCAAGTCAAGGGTGTGACACCGCACAACGCAATTCATCAGCCGTAAACCGGGCAGGGCGCAACTTTCGATATGTCAGGGATGGCAAGGGAATCGATCATGCGAAAGTTTTGGATGGCTGGCGCGCTGGGCGTGGCGGTGGTTTCGGGCAGCATCGCGCAGGCGCAAATCGGCGAACGTTTGCGTGAACGCCGCGCTCAGCGGATGGAGCAAAAGGCGGGGCAGGGCCGCATACCCGGCGCGCAGACTGTCGCCTATGGCAAAGACCCGCTGCAAGTTATGGACATCTGGCTGCCCAAAACGCGGACGGGCAAGGCACCGCTGGTGCTTTATGTCCACGGCGGTGGCTGGAAGCGCGGCAGCAAGGACAGCGCGACGGGCAGGGCCAAGCCGGTGCATTATCCCGAACAGGGCTATGCCTTTGCTTCGATCAATTACCGTCTGGTGCCCGGGGCCACGGTTGAACAGCAAGCCGCCGATGTGGCTTCGGCATTGGCGGCAGTGCTGGCAAAGGCAGACGCATTCGGCATCGATCGTACAAAGGTTGTGCTGATGGGCCACAGCGCGGGCGCGCATCTGGTGGCGCTGGTGGGCACGGACGAGCGGTACTTGCGTGGGGCAGGGCTATCCTTCGCCGATGTGGACGGCGTGATCCCCAATGACGGCGCGGCCTATGATGTGCCTGCACAAATGCAGGACGGCGGGCGGTTCATGCAGGACACATATGTGCAGGCTTTTGGAACCGACCCTGTGCGACAGCGCGCGCTTTCGCCAACATTGCAGGCAGCCAACCCCAATGCCCCGCGTTTCCTGCTGCTGCATGTCCAGCGTGCCGATGGGGTGAAGCAGGCAGAGGGACTGGCCGCGGCTTTGCGCAAGGCGGGAACAGGCGTAGAGGTGGCCAGCTTCCCCGGCAGTGGTTTGAAAGGGCATGCCGAGATCAATCGCAAGCTGGGCGAACCGGATTATCCTGCGACACCTGTAGTGGATAAGTGGCTGAAAGCTGCGTTTGGCGGATAAGCCGGTGGTGCATTCGTCTGATGCGTTCTTTCAAACGGCCTGGATCACGACACCGCCAAAACGGCCTTCTTCAGCCGCGCACCTTATGCCATCCACGAAACATTCGGTGCTTGGGTAAGCAGCCCCGGTAGCGGCATATCTGGCGCTAAGACCATCACCCAGGGTTTCAAAGAATTCAACTTGCCTGCCGTCTTTGTCAGCGGTCCGCTCTGCGCACATGCGGCAAAGATGGCGTGGGTATCGCGGTTCGGGATCCACTTCGGTGGAACAGACCGGGCATTTCTGTCGCATGAGAGCTGCCTCTATTCGCTGCCTGCTTTCCAGTCTTTCACAAACGTAATTTACTGGCAAGTATCGGTTTTAGAAAGCGTTGCCTGATGGTTCGGGCATAGGAGCCGGTTCAGGCGAAGGCTGCGATTCCGGCGTTGTCGCCGGTTGTGCACCCATCAGGGCTGCGGCCTCGATCTGGTCGAGTGCGCGCGCTGTGGCCATGTAATCGCGGGCATGGGCCAGCCAGTCGGTGGCTGTGGCTTGGCCAGGGAGCCGTTCTACTTCGGCGATGGCGGCTTCGACTTTGCCACCGGCGAGGAAGGCGCGGGTGCGGACGATGCGGCTTTCGGGGGCGGGAGAAGGGGCATCGTCGTGACGAATGACGAACAGGCCGGAGACCTGGCGCGAGAGCCAGTTCCAAGTGCCTTCGTCGGGTGAGCCGCCCGCCAGTTGCGGGGCCAGCAGTTCGAATTGTTCGCCAAGTTGGGCAAGGGTGACCGGCGCGGTGCTGGCAGCGATCAGGCGATCAACCGCAGCCCCTTGGCTGGTGCCAAAGCGGGCGCGCAAGGGGGTTTCGATCCAGCCGAGCGGTTGGCCGCGTTCCAGTGCACGGCGCGCGGCAAAGGCGAGCAGCAGCGATTCAGCGCGGACGGCGTTGCCCGATGCGGCGATGGCTTGCTGGTTCAGTTCCGCCAGCCGTTGTTCCAGCATGGCGACTTTGGTGGAAGCATCTGCCAGTTGCACTTGCGCGGCGGTTTGGACGGCTGGAACGGATGGGGCAGGAGGTGCGGCGGTGGTGGGGCCGGTGACGAGTTGAGGCACGCCTTCCGACATATCCACATCGACAAAGCCGTTGCGCCAGCCGAGCCATGCCATGCCTGCAGCGCCTGCAAGCACGCATCCTGCGATCAGCGCGGCGATGGTTCGCGTACGCATTCCGCTGCGCCGGGTTTCCCCGCGCGGAGTTTCGCCGATGTCCTGCATCCGTTTTTACTTGTCCTGTCGCCCCGAAGTCACACTTACTGGCACATCCGTGCGGCCAGTGCCAGCAAGTCCGCATCGGTTCTTTGCGTTGCAACCCTAATGTCTGCCCAGCCATGGCCAGCAAGGCTGGCGATGCGCGGGGCAAGGCATGCAAGATAGATACGAATGCGAGCAATTCCAAGGCGTTCGCACTCATCCGCGAAATGGCGGGCCGCTTCGCCCGAGTGCAACAGGACGACGCAGCCTTGTTCTAGCATCGCACCAAGATGTGGTGAAATCAGGCGTGAAAGTGCAGCGTAGACCACTTCTGTGGCGATTCGCACGTCTGTTGGCGGAGTGAGAGTGACGCGGTCTTCGCCTGCGAGGCGGAGATAATGGCCGGGGGGCAGGGTTTCGACTGTGGGCTGTAATCCACCCTCGCCAATGTGGCTGACGGTGAAGCCTGACGCGCGCGCGGCCTCAGCCGTGGTGGCACCAACGGCCATGACGGGTACGGATTTGAAGGCCGACAACTGTGGGCCGCCGTGGCGGAAGATATTGGCGCTGCCTGCAAGGATCGCGTCGAACAGGCCTTGGGGTGCTTGCCAAGGGACAGGCGCGATTTCGAACAGCGGAAAGCTGCGCGCATCAAGGCCGAGCCGGTTTGCCGCTTCCAGCGTGGCGGCGTTGCCGGGTTCTGGCCGCAAGATGATGAGCGGCAGGGGGATCAGCCCGCTCCGTGGAAGTGCACGCGAATCGTGTCGGGCGCTTGCTCCAGCAGATGATGCGCAAGGCGGGCGGGGGCTTCGAAATCGGCGGGACCAAAGGTTTCGCTGGCTTCGACCCGTTCCACACCATCGGGGCTGAAGATGGCGGCGCGCATGGTGAGAGATGCATCGTTATGCGTGGTGAGCACCGCGATGGGGCTATGGCAATTGCCGCCAAGCGCCAACAGCAGCGCGCGTTCGGCGCGGATGGCATCGTGGCTGGGCTTGTCGTCAATGGCGGCAAGCCATGCGCGCACGTCGGTGCGGCCTTCAAGGCATTCTATGCCGATGGCGCCTTGCGCAGGGGCGGGCATCCATTCGCTTTCCGAAAGCGGCTGGCCAACGCCGGTTTCGCCAAGGCGTTGCAGACCGGCGGCTGCGAGCAGTGTGACGTCGGCTTCCCCTGCTTCCAGTTTGGCCAGGCGTGTGGCGACATTGCCGCGAAAGCCGACAACGGTAAGGTCAGGTCTGGCGTGGAGCATGAGCGCGGCGCGGCGCGGCGCGCTGGTGCCGACGCGCGCGCCGGGTGGGATGGCTTGGATGGAGGCCGCACCCACCAGAACGTCACGCACGTCGGCACGCGGAAGAACGGCGGCAATCACGAATTCTTCAGGGCGGACGGTTTCAACGTCTTTCATCGAATGGACCGCAAAATCGATTTCGCCGGTAAACAGCCAGGCGTCGAGTTCCTTGGTCCACAGCGCCTTGCCACCGATATCGGCCAAAGGGCGATCGAGGATCTTGTCACCGCTGGCGGTGACGGGGACCAGTTCCACCATCGATTCGGGCCAGCCATGCGCGGCACAGAGGCGCGCGCGCGTCTCATAAGCTTGCGCCATGGCGAGGGGGGAGCGGCGTGTGCCGAGCTTAAGCGGCTGCGCGGGCAGGCCGGAGGGCGAAGAACTGTTCATGCACCGCTTGCTGTAAACGGGATTATCTTTAGAGGAAAGCGCCTGATGGCCCTGATCCTTGGCATAGAATCCAGTTGCGATGAAACCGCCGCCGCGGTGATCGACAGCAATGGCACGACGCTTGATACGCGGATCGTGGCGCAGCGTATTGCGTCACAGGACGATGCGCACCGCCCTTACGGCGGGGTTGTGCCCGAAATTGCGGCGCGCGCGCATGTGGAAGTTTTGGCGCCTATGATCGAGGCGGTGCTGGCTGATGCGGGACTGGGCCTTGCAGATATGGACGCGATTGCGGCGACGGCAGGGCCGGGACTGATTGGCGGGGTGATGGTGGGGCTGGTGACCGGCAAAGCGCTGGCAATGGCAGCAGGCAAGCCCTTGATTGCGGTCAACCATCTGGAAGGCCATGCTTTATCGCCACGACTGGCTGATCCGGATCTGCAATATCCCTATTTGCTGTTGCTGGTTTCGGGCGGGCATTGCCAGATTCTGGAAGTGGCGGGCGTGGGCCAATATCGCCGCCTTGGCACGACGATTGACGATGCGCTGGGCGAGGCGTTTGACAAGACCGCCAAGATCCTCGGCCTTGGCTATCCCGGCGGGCCTGCGGTGGAGCGGATGGCGCGCGAGGGCGATGCGAAGGCGGTGCGCCTGCCGCGTCCGCTGGTGGGCAGCGGGGAGGTACACTTTTCGTTCGCGGGGCTGAAAAGCGCGGTGATGCGGGCGAAG